>DATACE010000206.1:0-16883 GCA_036259215.1 Burkholderiales bacterium
GCGCCATTCTGTTCGCCGGCTTCATCGTGCTGCTGTTCGCCGCGGTGAACGCGCTCGCGATGTTCCTGCCGCCCGAGCACGCGGCGTGGCTGGCGCCGCTGATCATCGGCCTGATCGTGATGATCGCCGGCTACATCGCGCTGTCGAAAGGGCGCAAGGAGTTCAAGGCCGACAGCCTCAAGCCTTCGCGCACCATGGAATCGCTGCGCCGCGATACCGAGCTGGTCCGCGGCCACCTCAACACTTCGAAGGAGCGCATGACATGAGACACAACGGAGACCGAAGGCCCGAGGAGATCGAGGCCGAGATCGCACGCACGCGCGGCGACATGGACGCCACCCTCACGGCCATCGAGCACCGGCTTACGCCCGGGCAGTTGATCGACCAGGGGCTCGACTACCTTCGCGGCAGCGGCGCGAACGAGTTCGTATCGAACCTCGGCGGCTCAGTGAAGAACAACCCGATCCCGGTGGCGCTGATGGGCATCGGCATGGCCTGGCTCATGGCGACCGGCAACCGCCGGCCCGCCTATCTGGAGCGCTCGGGCGAGAGCGCCGGACCGGGCGCGATGCAGCGCGCGTCCGAAGGCATGTCATCGAAGATGTCGGGCATGTCGTCGTCCGTGTCCTCGACCATGTCGTCCACGAAGGATCGCTTATCCCAGACCTCCCAAGCGGCCCGCGAGCGTGTCGGGCAACTGGGACAGACCGCGCGCAGCCAGATGGAGCGGGTGCGCTCGCAGGCCGACCATCTGCGCTCGCGATACGACTCCATGGTGCGCGAACAGCCGCTCGTCCTGGGCGCCATCGGCCTTGCCGTGGGCGCCATGGTGGCCGCCGGCCTGCCTCGCACGCGCGAGGAGGACCAGCTGATGGGCGAGGCGCGCGACCGCCTCACGGAGAAGGCGAAAGAAGTGGGCCAGGAGCAGATGGGCAAGGTCCAGCAGGTCGCCACCGCGGCGAAGGATGCCGCAATCGGGGCGGCGGAAAAGCAGCAGAAGCAGGGAAGGGATGACAGCTCGAAGCAAGGCAAAGATGACAGCCGGAAGCAAGGCAGCACGTCGGCCCAAACGTCCACGCCGGCCGGACGGCCGAACGTGATCGAGCCGGCGCGCGCCACGCCGCTGGGCGACACCGTGAAGCCCAAGGATCCCCGGCTTGGGACGCCCTAGGCACGAGTGTTGCATGACTTTGGGCCGCAGTCTCTACCCCACACCTTCCGAAGGAGGAATCACCAGATGAAGTTGAAACTGATCACCACCGCCACAGCCGCCGCGCTGTTCGCGCTGGCTAGCGTTTCCATGGCGCAAAGTTCGGGCTCGTCCTCGACCAGCGCCGACAAGTCGTCGTCCTCGTCCTCGCCCAGCAGCGCGACCGGCAGCAGCTCGTCGGGCGCCTCGAGCGGCGGCAGCTCGTCCAGCTCGTCCCCCAGCTCGTCCAGCTCCACCCCCAGCGCGTCGGGAAGCTCCAGCTCCACCCCGAGCGCTTCGGGCAGCTCGTCGAGCGGCGGCTCGAGCGGCATGTCGAGCGGCAGCAGCTCGAGCGGCGCCTCGAGCTCGACCCCGAGCTTCACGTCGGTGGATACCAACAGCGACGGGCAAGTGTCGCGCGCGGAGTGGGACAAGCACTTCGGCGCGTCCGGCTCCAGCTCCGGCGCGTCCAGCTCGCCCAGCAGCAGCTCCACCACCTCGCCGAGCAGCGGCTCGACCACGTCGCCGAGCAGCAGCAGCTCGGGCAACGGTGGCTCGTCCGCCGGCGGCACGGCCGGCGCTACCGGCTCTTCCGGCAGCACCGGCTCGTCGGGCAGCTCCGGCTCGTCCGGCGCCGGCTCGTCCGGCGCGGCGGGCAGCAGCTCCGGCTCGTCGAAGTAACCGAAGGGCAGTAAAGGCGGCGGGCCGTCCCAGCCGGGGCGGCCCGTTTTCTTGTAGGAACTGCTGTATGCGACAGAAATGACGCGCCAGTCCAAGGTCACCATCGCGGGCGTGCTGCTCGGCATCGGCTTGGGCGGCTTCGTCGATGGCATCGTGCTGCACCAGATCGCGCAGTGGCACCAGATGCTCTCCGCTGTGGTGCCGCCGGAATCCATGGAAGCGATGAAACGCAACATGGCGGCCGACGGCTGGTTCCATGCGGCCGTGTGGATCGCCACTTTTGCCGGCGTGCTGATGCTGTGGCGCGCGGTGCGCGGCCCGGGCGCATTGCCGCCGACGCGCAGCCTGCTGGGCACCATGCTGCTCGGCTGGGGCGGCTTCAACCTGGTCGAGGGCGGCATCAACCATCATCTGCTCGAGTTGCACCACGTGCGCGACCTGCCGCAGCACATGCCGGCCTACGACTGGACCTTCCTCCTGGTCGGCGGCGTCGGCTTCATCATGGCGGGCCTCGCCTTGCGCGCCGGCCGGCGGGGCCCTCCGGTGTACGGCGCCGAGCGGCGCACCGGACGCGAGCGGCGCTTTTCCTACCGCTGAGCAAGCGGCCGGCTAGGCGAGGTAGCGCCGGTCGAACTCGGCGATGCGCTCGAAGCCCATCAGCTCGCTGAAGCGCCTGAAGTCGTAGAGCGGCGTGGCCATGCCGTTGCTCGAGCCTTCGCTTTTCAGCTGCTGGAATGCGTTTTCCAGGGCGGCGCCCGCAGCAAGAAAGCCCAGCGCGGGAAAGATGGCGATCTTGTAGCCGATCTGCTCGAGCTCGAGTTTCGACAGCAGCGGTGTGCGGCCGCCCTCCACCATGTTGGCGAGCAGCGGTACGCCGCGGAAACGCTCGCCGATGGCGCGCATCTCGTCGACGGATTCGGGGGACTCCACGAACAGCACGTCGGCGCCGGCTTTCAAGTAGCGCTCGGCGCGCCGCAGCGCCTCGTCGAGGCCAAGCGTGGTGCGCGCATCGGTGCGTGCGATCACCAGGAAATCCCGGCTGGCGCGGCTGTCGACGGCTACGCGCACCTTGGCCGCCATCTCCTCGGCGGCGATGACCCGCCGGCCCAGCATGTGGCCGCATTTCTTGGGGAATTCCTGGTCTTCGAGCTGGATGCCGCAGGCCCCCGCAGCCTCGTAGCCCTGCGCCGCGTGCTGCACGTTTAGCAGGCCGCCGTAGCCGGTATCGCCGTCGGCGATGAAAGGGGTGCCCGTCATCCTGGCGATCTGCGCCACGCGTGCGACCATGTCGCTGTAGGTGGCGAGGCCCGCATCGGGCAGCCCGAGGTACGAGGCCACCACGCCGTAGCCGGTCATGTAAAGACAGTCGAAACCCATGCGGTCGGCGATCTTCGCCGAGATGAGCTCGAATATGCCCGGCGCCACGACCAGCCCGGGTTCCTTCAGGCGCTGCGCAAGCCGCCTGCGCTTGTCGTCCATCGGAATACCCCTTTCAGTGCTCGGCAAGCAGGGAGCCCCAGCCGTACACCTTGTCCTTGATGCCGTACTGGCGCAGCGCGTACCAATAAGTGGCGGTGTTGATGGCGATCACCGGCTTGTCGAGCCAGAACTCGGCCATCGCCGCGACTTCTGCCATGGCGAGGTTGGTGCCCACCTGCACGATGGCGTCGACGTTGCCGCGGTTCACGCGGATGATGGCGTCGCGCAGCTTCTGCTTCGACTCGTGCGCGATCAGCACCGGGCTCTTGCATTTCAGCCCGAGCAGGTTCACCACCTCGTAGCCGCACTCGTTGAAAAAGCGCCGTACCTGACGGTCGCCGATGGGCATGTAGGGCGTGATCACGCCCAGGCGCTTGATGCTTCGCCCATACCGGCGCAGCGCTGCCTGGCAGGCGTCGGAGCCCATCACGACGCCGCATTTTGCGATTTTGTCGAGCTTGCGCTGCAGCGCCTTGGAGCCGGCGAGGCCGTCCCAGAAGGTCTCGGCCGACATGCCGAGCACCACATAATCGGGATGGCAGGTCATCACCGCCTCGAGCGCGGGGAAGAGCGCCTCGCGAATGTGGTCCATCATCACCATGAAGCTGCGATCGTCGCTCACCTTCGTGTCCGGGATGATCAGGCGCGAGTGGTGGTGCGTGATGCCCCAGGGTTTCATCGCCTCGAACTCGGGCTGCACCGAGGTATTGGTGGAGGGCGCAAGCACCCCGAACTTGCCGCGGTGGCCCAGCGAATCGGTCATGCGGTCAGCGCGGCCATGATTTCGTCGCGCTCGAGGATATCCGCGTACTTCTGCGCCATGTCGAACAGGTTCGCTTGGTGCGGGCCGAGCGCGCGGTCGCCGACGCAGTCGCGCGCCACGATGGGCCGGAAGTTGTAGGCGATGGCGTCGACCACGCTGGCGCGCACGCAGCCCGAGGTGGTGCAGCCGGCCACCACCAGGGTGTCGGCGCCCTGCTGCACCAGCCAGGGCGCAAGGCCGGTGCCGAAGAAGGCGGACGCCTGCGTTTTCCGCACGACGTACTCGTTCCTTATCGGCGCGAGCTCCGGCACGATCTGGCCCGCGGGATGGCCCTCGGTGAGTATCAGCAGGCTGGGCACCTTGGCGCCGAAGATGCCGGCGTCGGCACCGTCCTCGGCGTACACCACGCGGCTGAAGGCCACGGGCAGCGCCTGCTTGCGGAAGAACTCCAGCAAGCCCACGGTGCGGCGGATCGCCGGGTCGATGTTGCCGCCGCCGAAAAGCTGCGGGTCGTTGAAGCCGACGGTGAAGTCCACGATCAGCAGCGCGCTGCGGCGGCCGAAGCCGATGCGGTTGCCGAAGTTCTGCCGCCGGTAGATGCCGCTGGTGTCGTCGATCTCGCTCACGCGGGCTAGAATGCCACAGACTTTCCCCGGGAGGACAGGCCATGGCGAGCCGCGAGGAGTACGTGCAGAAGCTGAAATCCCAGATCGACCAGTGGAGCGCGCAGGCCGCGCATTGGGAAGCGCAGATGAAGCAGGCGCAGGGCCGCCTGCGCCAGGAGTACGGACAGCAGCTCGACCAGGTGAGGGCGCGGCGCGATGAGATGCTCTACCAGCTGCGCTTGCTGCAGAACGCCTCCGCCGGCGCATGGGAAGACCTGATGCGCGGCGCCGACCAGGCTTGGAAGGGCATGCAGGAGGCGTTCGACCGCGCGCGCTCCCATTTCGAGAAGAAATGAGCGAAACGAAAATGACCCGGGCCGTCGGCCGCGGTTTTGCTTTCGACGAGATCCAGCTGGGGTTCAAATTCAAGACCCACCGGCGCACCATTTCGGAGGCGGACCTCGCGGCGTTCATCAACCTCACCTGGCTCACCGAGGAGCTGTTCGCCGTGGTGGAAAACGAGGTGGACGATTCCGGGCGCGCCATCAAGGGCCGCGCGGTGCCCGGGGCGCTGGTCTATTCCTTCGCCGAGGGGCTGCTGCTGCCCACCATGCAAGACACCGGGCTCGCGTTCCTCAACTGCACGCTCGACGTGAAAGGCCCGACGGTGGTGGGCGACACGCTGCACGTGGAGTGCGAGGTCACCGAGCACCGCCTCGCCTCCAAGGGCGACCGCGGCCTGGTGCGCTTCGCGAACAAGGTGGTGAACCAGCGCGGCGAAACCGTGCTGGAGTACAACCCGCTGCGCCTCCTGAAGCGCAAATGAATTCGGGCTCTGACCCCGATTTGGGGGTGGGCCCGCTCGCCGGCGTCAAGGTCCTGGAGCTCGGCACCCTGATCGCCGGGCCGTTCTGCGCCAAGACGCTGGCGGATTTCGGCGCCGAGGTGATCAAGGTGGAGCCGCCGGGGGAGGGCGATCCGCTGCGCCGCTGGCGCAAGATGCGAAACGGCGTGTCGCTGTGGTGGCATGTGCAGTCGCGCAACAAGAAGTCCATCACGCTCGACCTGCGCCAGCCCGAAGGCCAGGCGGTGGTGCGGCGCCTCGCGCGCGAGTGCCAGGTGGTGATCGAGAATTTTCGCCCGGGCGCGCTGGAAAAGTGGAACCTCGGCTGGGAGGTCCTGTCGCGCGAGAATCCGGCGCTCGTGCTGGTGCGCATCTCGGGCTATGGGCAGAGCGGCCCGTACCGCGAGCGCCCCGGCTTCGCCGCGATCGGCGAGGCGATGGGCGGGCTGCGCTACGTGACTGGCTATCCCGACCGTCCGCCGGTGCGGCCCAACCTTTCGGTCGGCGACACGCTGGCATCCCTGCACGGGGTGATCGGCGTCCTGCTTGCCCTGCGTTCCGGAAAAGGACAGGTCGTGGACGTCGCCCTGTACGAGTCGGTGTTCAACGTCACCGAGAGCCTGCTGCCCGAGTTCGACGCGCTGGGCGAGGTGCGCGAGCGCTCCGGCAGCACGCTCCCGGGCATCGCGCCGTCCAACCTCTACCCGTGCAGCGACGGCTCGTACGTGCTGATTGCCGGCAACGCTGACAGCCTGTACCGGCGCCTGATGAGCGCCATCGGCCGCGAGGACCTGCGCGACGACCCGGCGCTCGCGCGCAACGACGGGCGCGCCGCGCAGATGGCGCGCATCGACGATGCAATATCAGAATGGACCTTGAAAAGAAATCAGAAACAGGTGCTGGATGAGATGGAGAAGGCCGAGGTGCCGGCGGGGCGCATCTACAGCGCCGCGGACATTGCCGCCGATCCGCACTACGCCGCGCGCGGCATGCTCCAGCAGGTCATGGCTAACGATGGCGAGCCGCTCAAGGTGCCGGGCATCGTCCCCAAGCTCTCGGCTACGCCGGGCGCCATCCGCTCCCCCGCACCGAAGCTCGGCGAGCATACCGACGAGATCCTGAGGGGCCTGGGTTTTTCGTCGGAAGAAATCTCCTCCTTGCGGGAGAAGAAAGTTATCTGATCAAGCAGAGGTGCCATGATCGACCACATCGACCACATCGTCCTCACGACGCGCGACAAGGAAGGCTGCATCCGCTTCTACACGCAGGTGCTCGGCATGGCGCTGGAGCGCTTTCGCACGCCGACCGAAGAGCGCCTGGCGCTGAAATTCGGCCGGCAGAAGATCAATCTGCACGAGTGGGGCCGGGAGTTCAGTCCCCGGGCGCACGTGGCGGCGCCGGGCACCCTCGATCTTTGCTTCATTGCTGCGGTGCCGCTGGAGGAAGTGGTAAACCGGCTGGCGCAGTTGCGCGTTCCTATATTGGAAGGCCCGGTGAACAAGACCGGCGCCATGGGCCCCATCCGGTCGGTGTACGTGCGCGACCCGGACCTCAATCTGGTGGAGATATCGGTCTACAATTCGCCGCAGGAGGATTCCCCATGAAACCCATGAAGTGGCAGTTCCTGGCCGCCGCTTGCGCGCTGGGCGTATCGCTCGGCGCCTCGGCGCAGCAGGTGGCCATCGGCACCTCGAACCCGGGCTCGATCTATCATTCGTCCGGCTCGGTGATCGCCAAGCTGCTCAACGAGAAGGCCAACATCCGCGCGACCATCCAGCCCTACGCCAGCCCGAACATCTTCCTGCCCGCGGTCAACGCCGGGCAGATGCAGATGGGCCTCGCCAACATCGCCGAGATCACCTGGGCGGTGGAGGGCAAGGAGCACTTCGAGGGCCGTCCGCACAAGGACATCCGCGCCGTCGCGGTGATGTACCCGCTGCGCTCCGCGATCTTCGTGCGCAAGGACTCGCCGATCAAGTCGCTCGCCGACCTGAAAGGCCGGCCGGTGCTCGACGGCTTCACCAGCCAGAAGATCATTCTGCCGCTGCTCGATGCCATGTACGCCACCGTGGGCCTGAAGCGAAGCGACATGCGCTCGGTGCAGGTGCCCAACGTGGTGGTCGGCGCCGACACCTTCGCCTCCGGCAAGGCGGACATGTTCTTCTTCGCCATCGGCTCGGCCAAGCCCAAGGAAGTGGACGCCGCGGTCGGCGGCATCCGCATGCTGAGCCTGCCGAACACCCCGGAAGCCGAAAAGGCGGTGAAGGAGCACTTCCCGCCGGGCTACGTGCGCCTGGAAAAGCCGAGCCCCGTGAACACCGGCGTGCTCGAGCCCGGCTACTCGCTCGCCTACGACGCGCTGGTGTTCGCCTCGTCGAAGACTTCCGACGAGGTCGCCTACCAGACGGCGAAGGTGATGCACGATAACGCCAAGGAAATGGGCGAGGCGTTCGGGCCGTTCCGGCTGTTCGATCCCAAAGCCATGATGAAGGACTTCGGCGTGGTCCAGTACCACCCGGGCGCCATGAAGTACTACAAGGAAATCGGGATCTGGAAAGGCAAGTGACCCCCGGGGTCACTGCGCAGGTAACCCGCGGGGTGATTCGCAAGTGACCCGCGGGGTCACTGCGCTGCTGGCCATCGCGCTCACGCTGGGCGCGGTGGCCTGGTCGCTCGGGATCTACCAGATCCTCGACCTGTCGCTGTACGAAGAGCAGTTCGCCGCCGCCATGCTCTCGGCGTGCATGGCGCTCACCTTCCTTCACCTGCCGGCGCGGCGCAAGCTGCCGCGCGCGCGGGTTCCCTGGTACGACTGGATCGCGGCGCTGGCCGGCGCGGCGGCCGCGGGCTACATCGCCGTGCAGTACGCCTCCATCGTCGACCTCATCCTGCTCGGGCCGACCGACGCGGTGATCGCCGGCGCGGTGCTGTTCGTGCTCCTGCTCGAGGCGCTGCGCCGCGCCACCGGCATCGCGCTGCCGGTGATCATCCTGGTGTTCGTGCTGTATGCGCTGTTCGCCGACCTCATGCCCGCGCGCATGGAAGGCCGCGCCACCGAGTGGCGCAACCTCATCTCCTACCTCAGCTTCGACACCAACGCCATGCTGGGCGTGCCGATCAAGATCGGCACCACCATCGTGGTGACCTTCATCCTGTTCGGCAACCTGCTTACCGTCACCGGCGGGTCGCGCTTTTTCACCGAGCTGGCACTGCTCGGGATGGGCCGCTTTCGCGGCGGCTCGGCGAAGATCGCGGTGGCGGCCTCGGCGCTGTTCGGCTCCATTTCGGGCAGCGCCGTGGCCAACGTGGTGGCCACCGGCGTGGTCACCATCCCGATGATCAAGAAAAGCGGCTACTCGGCGCACCAGGCGGGCGCCATCGAGGCCGTGGCCTCCACCGGCGGGCAGCTCATGCCGCCGGTCATGGGCGCGGCCGCCTTCCTCATGGCCGAGTTCCTGCAGATTCCCTACAGCGACGTGGTGCTCGCAGCGCTGGTGCCCGCGCTGCTTTACTACGCGGCGCTTTTCATCCAGGCCGACCTCGAGGCGGCGCGCCGCGGCATCACCCGCGTGCCGCAGGCCGACATCCCGCGGGCGCGCGACGTGCTGCCGGGTCTGCATTTCCTGCTGCCCTTCGTCGTGCTCATTGTGGGACTGTTCAGCTTCAACATCCAGCCGGAAACCGCGGTGCTCGCCTCGGCGGTGGTGCTGATGGTGGGCGCGATCGCCTTCGGCTACCGCGGCGAGCGGCCGAAGATCCGCGATATGCTCGACGCGGTGCGCGGCACCGGCATCAACGTGATCGAGATCATCCTCATCACCGCGGGCGCCGGCTTCGTCATCGGGGTGCTGTCGATTTCCGGCCTGGGCTTCAACCTCACGCTCGCGCTGGTGCAGGTCGGCGCCGGCAGCCTCATCGTCCTGCTGCTGCTCTCGGCGCTGGTGTGCATCGTGCTCGGCATGGGCCTGCCCACGGCCGGCGTGTACGTGCTGCTCGCGGCGCTGGTGGCCCCGGCCATGGTGGAAGTGGGCGTCGTGCCGATCGCCGCCCACATGTACGTGATGTACTTCGGCATGATGTCGATGATCACCCCGCCGGTGGCCATCGCCGCCTTCGCCGCGGCGGGCATCGCTCGCGCCGATCCCATGCGCACCGGCTGGGAGGCGTGCCGCTTCGGCTGGTCGGCCTACGTGGTGCCGTTTCTTTTCGTCCTTTCGCCCACGCTGCTGCTCATCGGGCCGCCCGACGCCGTGGCGCTCGCCATCGTCACGGCGACGCTGGGCATCTGGCTGGTGTCGATCGGCATGATCGGCTTTTTCATGCGGCCGATTTCCGCGCCGCTGCGCGCGGCCTTCATGGCTTCGGGCCTGCTCGCGCTGATTCCGGCCGGCGCGTTTCCCGGCGCCGTGTGGACCGACATCCTGGGCGCCGCGCTCGGCGCCATCCTGATGGTGCGCGAGGTGTGGCTGGTGCGCTTTCGGGAGCGGGCTGCGGCCTGATGGCGCGGCTGGTGGCGGCCTTCGGCAGCTCGCACAGCCCGGCGCTCAACAGCCCGGCCGAGGACATACCCGGCCACGCGCGGCGCGACGAGCAGTACCAGAAGCACCTCGACCGCGAGGGCAGGCTGGTTTCCTATCAGGAACTGCTGCATTCGGCCCCTGCCGGGGTCGAGGACGAGATTTCAACTCAGCGAATCGAGCGGCGCGTGGCGGCATGCGAGCGCCACATCGACCGCCTGGCCCGCGCCATCGCCGAGGCGCGCCTCGACGCGCTGCTCATCGTCGGTGACGACCAGAAGGAGCAGTATTTGGACGACAACCTGCCGGCCTTCCTCGTCTACGGCGGCGAGACCATCCTGAACGGCGTGATGGATCTGCCCCCGGGCGCGCCCGACTACTGGAAGCGCGCGCGCTCGCAATACTTCGAGCCCGATGTGCCGCGCGATTACCCGGTCGCCGCGGATCTTGCCTTGCATATCACGAAGGAGCTGGTCGAGCGCGAGTTCGACATCGCTTACGGCGCGTCCTTGCCCAGGCCGCGCGGCGAAGGTCACGCCTTCGGCTTCGTGCACCGCCGTTTGCTCGCCGGCCATATCGTGCCGGTGGTGCCGATCGTGGTGAACACCTACTACGCGCCGAACCAGCCGCGCCCCGCGCGCTGCTTCCGGCTGGGCCAGGCGCTTCGTTCTTCGATAGACAGCTTTCCCGGAAACGAGCGCGTCGGTATCCTGGCCTCCGGCGGCCTGAGCCACTTCACGGTCGACGAGGCGCTCGACCGTGCGGTGCTGAAAGCCTGCGGCGAAGGCGATGGCGCAGCGCTCGGCGCGATTCCGATAGGCAAGCTCAATTCCGGCAGCTCCGAGATCCGCAACTGGATCGTCGCGGCCGGCGCCGCCGAAGAGCTGCGCACCGAATGGCAGGCGTACGAGCCGCTCTACCGCACGCCGGCGGGCACCGGCTGCGGCATGGCCTTCGCCGTCTGGGGGACAGACCCCCAAGGGTCTGTCCCCCCATTTCAGGGATAATCGCCGGCATGCGCGTGCTTATCGTTGAGGACGACAGGCAGGTACGCGAGACCGTCGCCGATTATCTCCAGACGCAGGGCTGCGAGGTTGCGCAGGCGGGCGACGGCACGGCCATGCGCCAGGCGCTGGCGCAGCGGCTCCCCGACCTGGTGCTGCTCGACGTGCGCCTGCCGGGCGAGGATGGCCTCGCGCTCGCGCGCTGGCTGCGCGAGCGGCACGAGCTGCCGATCATCATGGTGACCGCGGCGGGCGAGGTGATCGATCGCGTGGTGGGGCTGGAAGTGGGCGCCGACGATTACATCGGCAAGCCGTTCGACCTGCGCGAGCTCCTCGCGCGCATCAAGAGCGTGCTGCGCCGCGCGCGCGCGCCCGCCGCCTCGCCGGCCGCTTCGCGGCGGGTGTCGTTCGGGCCGTGCACCCTGGACCTCGATCGCCACCAGCTCATCGGCCGCGGCGGCGAGGAAATCCCGCTCACCGGCATGGAGTTCGACCTGCTGCGCGCCTTCGCCGAGCATCCGAACCGCGTTTTGTCGCGCGACCAGCTCCTCACGCTCACGCGCAACCGCGAATGGGAGCCGTTCGACCGCTCCATCGATATCCGCATCGCCCGCCTGCGCCGCAAGATCGAGGCGGACCCGGACAAGCCCAAGACCATCAAGACGGTGCGCGGGTCGGGGTACATCTTCATTCCGAAAGACTTGTAGAGACAATTCGGGCTCTGACCCCGATTTGTAACCGGTTCGTTTCAATGGTAGCCCCCGGGTAATTGCCCGCCGGGCGGGCCGTGGCTCCCCTAAACTCGCCGGTCATGGAAGGCCTGGACTTGGAACGCCTGAAGACGGAGGGACGCAGCCGCGAGAGCGCGCTGCAGGCGGCGTCGCTCGCCGTGTCCAGCGCCACCGGCGATCGCGTGTTCCAGGAGCTCACCCGCTACCTCGCCACCATCCTCGGGGTGCAGCTCGCGCTCATCGGGCGGCTGACCGGCGCTTCGCCGGCGGAAATTCGGACGCTCGGGGTCTACGGCGGCGGCGCGTACGGCGAGAACTTCGTCTATCCGCTGGACATCACTCCCTGCCGCAACGTGCTGCAGGGCGGCTTTTCCGTCGTGGCGCGCGACGTCGCGGCGCTCTATCCGGGAGACGAGTTCCTCGGGCGCATGGGCGCGGTGGGCTACGCCGGCTACCCGCTGTCGGACGCTACCGGCCGCGCGGTCGGGGTGATCGCGGTGCTGTCGCGCGAGCCGGTCGAGGATGCGCATCTCTTCGAGTCGGTGCTGAAGATATTCGCGGTGCGCGCCGCGGCCGAGCTCGAGCGCCGCGCCCAGGAGGAGGCGCTCGCCGCCTCCGAGGCGAACTATCGCGCGATCTTCGAGGCCTCCGAGGACGCCATTTTCATCCACGACTACGACAGCGGCGCGATCCTCGACGTCAATCCGAAGGCCTGCAGCACCTACGGCTACAGCCGAGAGGAGATGCGGCGCCTGAGCGTGGGCGAGCTGTCCGGCAACGAGCCGCCCTATACCCACGAGGAGGCGCTGCGCCTGATCGGCGAGGTGCGCGCCGGGCGCGGCCCGCTGCGCTTCGAGTGGCGCCGCAGGAACAAGGACGGCAGCCTGCACTGGGACGAGGTGACGCTGAAGAAGGTCGACATCGCCGGGCGGCCGCACGTCATGGCGATGACGCGCCAGATCACCGAGCGCAAGCGCGCGGTCGAGGCGCTCAAGGCGAGCGAGGAGCAGTACCGCGCCATCTTCAACGCCAGCGCCGACTCGCTGGTGCTGCGCGACGCCGACTTCCGCGTGGTCGACGTCAACCCGGCCTACGAGGCGATGAGCGGCCGCCGCCGCGAGGAGGCGCTCGGCCGCGACGGCCTCACCATGAGCCCGCCCGAGCTGAACCAGCACGTGAAGACGCTGCACGCGCGCGCCCTGGCCGGCGAGCCGGTGATGTTCGAGGCGCTCGCCCGGCGCAAGGACGGCTCGCGCTTCAACATCGAGACGCGCGGCGTGCCGATCCGCCACCAGGGGCGGCCGCACGTGCTGTACATCGGCCGCGACATCACCGCGCGCAAGAGCGAGGAGGAGCTGCTGCGGGCGAGCGAGGAGCAGTACCGGGCGATCTTCAACGCCGCCGCCGACGCGCTGGTGCTGCGCGACGCCCAGGCGCGCGTGGTGGACGTGAACCCGGCGTTCCTCGCGATCAGCGGGTACGCGCGCGAGGAGGTCATCAACCAGAGCCGCTGGATCTTCGCGGTGGGGGAGATGGCGGCGCTCGGCGGCGAGATGCACCGCCGCGTGATCGCCGGCGAGTCGGTGCGCTTCGAGATCCAGGGTCGGCGCAAGGACGGCGCGCTGCTCGACATCGAGATGCGCGCGGTGCCCATCCGCTACCGCGGCGAGCCGCATGCGCTCGGCATGGCGCGCGACATCACCGCGCAGAAGCGCGCCGAGGCCGAGCGCGCCCAGCTCGAGGCGCAGCTGCGCCAGGCGCAGAAGATGGAGGCCATCGGCCAGCTCACCGGCGGCATCGCGCACGACTTCAACAACATCCTGCAGAGCATCCTCGGCAACCTCACCCTCGCCGGCGAGCGCGCCCAGGAGCTGCAGGACGCGAAGCTCGCGCGCTATCTCGAGCGCGCGCAGCTTTCGGCGCAGCGCGCGCGCGAGCTCATCCAGCAGATGCTGACCTTCAGCCGCGGCAAGCGCGGCGAGCCGCGCCTGCAATCGCCCGCGCGGCTGGTGGAGGAGGCCACGCGGCTGCTGCGCCCGATGCTGCCGGCGACCCTCGAGCTGTCGCTCGATCTTCACGAGGCGGCCACGGTGAAGGTGGACCGGGTGCAGGCCGAGCAGGTGCTGCTCAACTTGTGCATCAACGCGCGCGACGCCATGGAAGGCCAGGGATCGATCCGTCTTTCCGTCGCGGAATCCTCATGGGACGGCGGCGTATGCACCGCCTGCCGGCAGCGCTTCGCCGGGCGCTTCGTCGAGCTCGCCGTGCGCGACAGCGGCCCGGGCATCGCGCCGGACGTGGCCGAGCGCATGTTCGAGCCGTTCTTCTCCACCAAGGAAGTGGGCAAGGGCAGCGGCATGGGCCTGTCGATGGTGCACGGCATCGTGCACGAGCACGCCGGCCATGTGGTGGTGGATAGCGCGCCGGGTCGCGGCGCGGTGTTCCGCGTGCTGCTGCCGGTGGCCGCCGGAAGCGCCCTGGCGGAGGAAAAGAAGGCTGCTTCGAGGACCCGGCCGCAGCTCGCCGGCCGCGTGCTGGTGGTGGACGACGAGCCCATGATCCTCGAGTTCATGGGCGATCTGCTGGCCGGCTGGGGCCTGGACGTGACGCTGAAGTCAAGCGGCATCGAGGCGAAGCGCGCCTTTGCCGCCGATCCGCAGCGCTACGACTTGGTGCTGACCGACCACACCATGCCGCGCACCACGGGCCTGGAGCTCGCGCGCCAGATCCGCGCCATCCGCCCGGGGATCCCGGTGATCCTGTACACCGGCTACGGCGAGGACATCGTCGAGGCGGAGCTCGCGGCCGCCGGCGTGCGCGCGCTGGCGCGAAAGCCGGTCGAGCCCGCGGAACTGCTCGCGCTCCTGAAAACCCACCTGCAACAAATCGGCAACACGCTGACATAGGCCGGCGACGCGCGCCGGCTAGCCTGCGTCATCGATTTCGACGGAGGCTTCTCATGAGCCCGGCGCTCCACGCGTTCCTGTGCCACCGCGGCAATGCCCTTGCGCTCGTACGCCAGGAGGAAGGCCTGCAGGCGCGCCTGCTGGAAGCGAGCCTGCTGCTGTGCAGCCGCGACCGGCGGGACTTCGAGCGTGCCGGCTGGGTGTACGCGGCAGTGAAGGATGTAAGGAGTCCTCATGTCGCCGCGCTGGGCGCCGCGGTCGACGGCGACTATCCGCGCGCCAGCCGCATCTACGACCAGATCCTCGCCGACGATCCGGGCGACCTGCTGGCGCTCGCCGTGGCCAACGTGTTCGACTACTACCTGGGCAACCCGCAGGCGCGGCGCACCGCAAGCGCGCTCGAGGCCCAGCCCGACCACCACGCCGTGCTGTCCATGCACGCCTTCGCGCTCGAGGAGGTCGGCGAGTACGGAGAAGCCGAGGCGCTCGCGCGCCGGGCGCTCGAGCTGGAGCCGCTCGACCTGCGCGCGCACCACGCCGTGTCGCATGTGCTGGAAATGCAGGGCCGGCTGCACGAGGGCGTGCGCTGGATGGGCGCGCGCAGCACTTGGTGGAGCGAAGCCGGCCCGGCGTCCACGCACCTGTGGTGGCACCTGGCGCTGTACCACCTCGAGCTCGGGCATCCCGGGCACGCGCTGGCGATCTACGACCGGCGCATGCAGGGCGAAGCGCTCTCGGAGCTCATCGATGCCTCGGCGCTGCTTTGGCGCCTCCACCTGCGTTCCTGGGACGTCGGCTCGAGGTTCAAGACCCTTGCGGCGCGCTGGTCGCCCTACGCCGGCGACGCGCACTGCGCCTTCAACGACCTGCACGCGATGATGGCGTTCGTCGCCGCGGGCCGCTGGGACTGCGCGCGGCGCCTGCTTGCTGCGCAGGAGCGCAGGGTCCGCATCCCGTGGGGCGCCAACCGGGACATGACCCGCCTGGTCGGCTTGCCGGCGTGCCGCGCGCTCGCCGCCTTCGGGCGCGGCGATTACGCCGGGGCCGAGCGGCTGCTGCGCGCCCTGCCGCCGGTCGCGCACCGCATCGGCGGCAGCCACGCCCAGCGCGACGTGCTGCAACTCACCCGCTTCGCCGCCGCAAATCGGGGTCAGAGCCCGAAACGAAATCGGGGTCAGAGCCCGGATCAAAATCGGGGTCAGAGCCCGATGGGCTTGCGGGAATGGGGGTTGCTTGGACCGGCTATCCCTCAAGCATCCCGATAAGGAGGCACCCGATGGCAGGCATTCCCAGGTCGCAGGGCCGCGCGGACCCGAAAATCGGTCCGAGCGACAGCTCCGATACTTTCTCCGACCGGCCGAACGAGTCGACCGACACCGACGACGGCGGCACCGGCGAGCGCGCCACGGCCGGACGCGATCCGCATTCCGAGGTGCACAACGAACGCGGGGTGGACCGGGTGGTCGACTCGCGCGACGCGGGGCTGGGCGGCGGCCTCGATCAGGCCGAGGAAGGCCGGCTGGGCGTGACTGACGAGGAGATCGAGGACCTGGTCAAGAAGCCGAAGCCTTGATGTTCTTTTCCTGAAGCGCGCGCACCAGCGCGTCGGTGTGTGCGCGGTCGCGCGTCTCGACCAGGAACTCGACTTCCGGCGAGCGCACCGACGACGTGCCGAAGATGCGCTGGTGCTGGATCTCGACGATGTTGCCGCCGGCCTCGGCGATGGCGGTGGCCACCTTGGCGAGGCTGCCCGACACGTCGGGCATGGTGACGCGCAGGCGCACCAGGCGCCCGTCGCGCACCAGCCCGCGCATCAGCACCGAGGCGAGCACGCGGCTGTCGATGTTGCCGCCGGACACGAGGATGCCTACGCGCTTGCCGGCGAAGCGCCCCGGGTGCTCGAGCAGCGCGGCGAGCCCTGCGGCGCCGGCGCCCTCGGCCACGGTTTTCTCGATCTCGATGAGCGCCACCACCGCGCGCTCGATGGTTTCCTCGGGCACCACCAGCACTTCCTCCACCAGCCGCCGGATGATCTCCAGCGCGATGCTGCCCACGTCCTTTACCGCGATGCCTTCGGCGATGGTGTCGCCGCCGCATTCCACCGGCAGATTGTTCAGCCGCTGGTGCATCGACGGATAGTTCTTCGTCTCCACCCCGAAAACCC
>DATACE010000207.1:0-12723 GCA_036259215.1 Burkholderiales bacterium
GGCGCGATAGAACGACGGGCACAGCACCGCGGCGTGCGCGTTCTCGCCGCACAGGCCGCAGCCCACGCAGCCGTCGATCACGGTAGCCACCGGGTCGCGGCGCAGCGGATCCGGGTTGTCCTTGACGGTGAGCGTCGGGCACCCCGACAGGCGGATGCACGAGTGGTCGCCGGTGCAGGTGTCCTCGTCGACGCCGTATTTCACGCGCACGTGCCTCTCTCCCTTCTTCATCTTCTCGGCGATCTGCGGACGCAGCTTGCGCTGGCGCTCTAGCTGGCATTCGCCTTCGGCGACGATCACCTTGAGGCCCTGCTGCTTGGTCGTCATCGCCTCCTTCAGGGTCTTCATGGTGGCGCCGACGTCGTAGTTGTTCACCGTCTTCATCCACTCCACGCCGATGCCCTTCAGCGCCCGCTCGATGCTGATGTCCTCCTTCACGTCGCTGTGCTGCGGCGACGAAGGCAGCTCCTGCGTGCCGGTGGCCGAGCTGTAGCCGTTCTTCATGATCACCAGGATGCCGTCGTTCCTGTTGAACACGCTGTTGGCGATGCCGCTGGTGAGCCCGTTGTGCCAGAAGCCGCCGTCGCCCATGACGGTCACGGTGCGCTTGCCGAACATCGGGTGCACCGCGGAGTTGGACGCGAGCCCCAGGCCGTAGCCCAGCACCGTGTTGCCGATGTTGAACGGCGGCAGGGTGGAGAACAGATGGCAGCCGATGTCTGCCGACAGGTGGAACTTGCCGCTTTCCTTTTCCAGCACCTTCATCGCCGAGAACACCGGGCGCTCCGGGCAGCCGACGCAGAAGCCCGGCGGCCGGGCCGGCAGGCCGCCGAGCAGGCTCGCCGCCTTTGCCTTGAGCGATGCGATCGGCTCGACCGCTTTCGCCCGATCGAGGAACCTCGCTATCCCGGTGAACACCACTTCTCCGGTGTACTCGCCGGCCATCGGCAGGACGTCCTTGCCGCGCACCTTGACGGCCGCGGCGTCGTGCCGGCGCAGCGTCGCCAGCACCTGCTCCTCGATGAACGCGGGCTGGCCTTCCTCCACCACCAGCACCTGGCGCTTGCCGGCGCAGAAGCCGAGCAGCTCCTCGGGGACCATGGGATAGGTCACGTTCATGCAGTAGACCGGCACGCGCGATGCGCCGAAAGTATCCGCCAGGCCGAGCAGCTGCAGCGCGCGGATCACGGCGTTGTAAAGGCCGCCCTGGCAGATGATGCCCAGGTCCGCCATGTCGCCGCCGAACACTTCGTTCAGCTTCCTTTCCTGGATGAACCGCACGGCGGCGGGCCAGCGCACTTCGATTTTCTGCTTCTCCTGCGCATAGGTCGCGGGCGGCAGGCAGATGCGGCTGTAGTCGAAATCCGGGGCCTGCAGGAAATCCTTCTTGGAGTAGACGCCTTTGCGGTTGGCCTTGGTGCGGAAGCTGCCCTGCACGTGGCAGGCGCGGATGCGCAGCTCGAGCATCACGGGGGTGCTGGAGGCTTCCGAGAGCTCGAATGCCTGTTCCACCATCTGCACGATCTTCGGCAGGTTGGGCCGCGGATCGAGCAGCCAGATCTGCGACTTCATGGCGAAGGCGTGGCTGCGCTCCTGGATAATCGAGGCGCCCTCGCCGTAATCCTCGCCCAGCACGATCACCGTGCCGCCCTTCACCCCCGCCGAAGCGAGGTTGGACAGCGCGTCGGAAGCGACGTTGGTGCCCACGGTGGACTTGAATGCCACCGCGCCGCGCAGCGGATAGTTGATGGAGGCGCCGAGCATCGCCGCGGCGCCCGCCTCGTTGGCGTTGGTCTCCACGTGCACGCCGAGCTCGTCGAGGATGTCGCGCGCGTCGTTCAGCACGTCCATCACGTGCGACACCGGCGCGCCCTGGTAGCCGCCGACGTAGGACACGCCCGACTGCAGCAGCGCCTTGGTCACCGCGAGGATCGCCTCGCCGTGGAAGGTCTCGCCCTCGCCGAGCTTCAGCTTCGCGACTTCTTCCTTGAAGGATCGTTCCATGGTTATCTAAACAGCACGCCCGGCAGCCAGGTGGCGAGCGGCGGGAAAAGCAGCACGAGCAGCAGGCCGAGCACGCCCATGATGACGTAGGGCGTGACCGCGTGCCACACCTGGTGCATCTGTATTTCCTTGGGGGCGACGCTTTTCATGGTGAACAGCAGCATGCCGAACGGCGGCGTGAGCAGCCCCAGCTGCATGCAGAAAAGGAACAGCACGCCGAACCAGATCGGGTCGAAGCCATAAGCCGCCACCAGCGGCATGAAGAACGGCAGGCAGATGAGCATCATGCTCACCTGGTCGACGAAAAAGCCGAGCACCAGCAGGATCACGAGCATGGCGCCCAGCACCACCCAGGGCGCGAGCTTCGCCTGCTGGATCGCGTCCACCAGCCCGTTGGTCGCCCCGGAGAACGTGAGGATCTGCGCGAAGGTGGTGGCGCCCACGATGATGAAGAGGATGATTCCTGAAATGCCCGCCGTGCCCATCAGGGCACGCATCAGGTTGGACCAGGTGAGCGCGCGATAGATCCCTGCCACCAGCACCGTGGCCACGGCGCCGATGGCGGCCGCTTCGGTCGGCGTCGCCCAGCCGGCGGCCATCGCCGCCACCACGATGACGAAAATCATGACCAGCGGCACCACGTACACCAGCAGCGGCTTCCAGCGCTGCCACGGCGGCAGCGATTCGTGCTCGAACGTCGGCGCGAGCGCGGGATTCATCACGGCGCGCAGCACGATCCAGCCGACGAACATGGCCGAGAGCAGCGCGCCGGGAACGATGCCGGCAATCAGCAGCTCCGAGATGGAAATGCCCGCGAGGCTCCCCAGGAGCACGGTGAGCGCCGAAGGCGGAATCAGCATGTCGACGCCGCCGATCGCCATGATCGGCCCCATCGCCATGTTCGGATGGTAGCCGCGCGCCAGCATCTGCGGCAGCAGCAGGCTGCCGAGCAGCGCGGTGGTCGCGATGGTGGAGCCCGAAATGGCCGAAAACACGGTGCCCGCCACCACCGCCACCACCGACAGCCGCCCGGGGACGCGCCAGATCAGCCGGTCGATGGCGTCGATCGCCTTCATCGCCACGCCGGTATGGAACAGCACCTCGCCCATCAGCACGAAAAACGGGATCGGGGTGAGCGAGAACGACGAGATCGAGGCGACGGCGTTGCGCACCAGCTGGATGAGTCCCGCGTCCTTGCCCAGCCAGATCCACGCGCCGACGATGTTGATGCCCAGAAAGGCGAAAGCGGCCGGCACCGCCGCGGCGAACAGCACGATGAGCGAACCGAAGAGCAGGCATGCCGCGACCCACCAGGTCATCTGTGCGCGAACCGGCGCACGAATTCGATCGCCAGCAGGCCGAAGCACAGCGGCACCGGCGTATACAGCCACCACTCGGGAAACACCACGCTCTTGAACACGATGGCGCCCTGCTGCGCCGAGTTCAGGATGGTGCGCACGCCGTAGACCACCAGGATCGCGCTCACCGCCAGGCCGGCCGCGTTGGATACGTGGTTCAGCCACGGCCGGCCGGGAAGCAGCACGTCCAGGCGCACGTGCTCGTTGCGATAGAGCAGCCACGGCGCCACCAGGAACGTGGCGATCGGCAGCACGTACTCCGAGACTTCCAGGATCCAAGGCACCATCGCCAGCCCGACGTTGCGTGCGATGACGTCGAGCGTGATCGCGAGCGCGGTCACCCCCAGCAGCACCGCGGCGAGCGCCGCGAGGCCTTCGAGCAGCTTGCCGTAGAGCCCGCTCACGTTACTTCGACAGCAGCTTCCTCATCTGCGGCGCGTGCTCGGGGCTTTGCTTCAGGGCGGTCGCCCAGCCTACTTCGTACGCCTTGTCGACGTAGGCCTTCGAGGCCGCCGCGTCGAACTTGATGGTCTGGATGCCCGACTTCGCCTGGCGCTGGGTCTCTTCGGCATTCAGCTTGCGCCAGTAGCTGTTCATCGCCTCGAGCGCCAGCGCCTGCTGCTGCACGTAATCGCGCTGCTTGGGCGACAGCTTCTTCCAGGCATCCAGGTTCATGATGATGGACACCTCGGCGTTGTAGAACCCCGGGTCGACGCGGAACTTGGTTCTCTCGTGCCACTTGAGGTCGAAGATGCCGTGGATCGGCCAGCCGTAGCCGTCCACCACGCCGCGCTCGAGCGCCGTGTACACCTCTCCGGGCGGCGTCTGGATCAGCGTGGCGCCCATCGACTGGAAAAACTCGCGGTACACCGGCGTGATGCGGATCTTCAGGCCGTTCAGGTCCGGCTTGTCGATTTTCTTGGTGAGGTACAGGTGAAACGGCGTCTCGTCCACCATGCGCGCCAGGTATACGAGGTTCGCCTTCTGGTTCCACACCTTGTTGATGTAGTCGACGGCGCCGTTCTTGCGCTGCTCGGCGACGGTGATTTGCGACAGCTTCAGGAAGTCGGCTTCGGGCATGAGGTTCGTATAGAAGGCGCCGGTGTTCATCGCCATCTCGACCACGCCGTTCTTCACCGAGGTGCCGACCTCGAAGGTCGGGATGGCCTTGGGCCCGCCGATGAAGTTGATCTGCGCGATGCCCTTGCCCCCGGCGTTGAACTTCTGGATCCAGGGCGTCATGTGCTTCACGTAGGTTGCCGTTTCGGGAAAGGCGGAAACCAGCTTGAGCGTGACCTCCTGCGCGTTGGCGAGCGCGGGCAGGGCGGCGCCCGCGGCCGCGACAAGCCACAGTTTTGCGTTCATAGGACCCCTCCTGAAGTGTGAACGCCGAATGTAGGCGGCGGGCTTGTTATTTGTCAAATCAATGAGGCGCATGATATGAATCACGGATATGAATCTGCGCGACATGGATCTCAACCTGCTGCGCGTGTTCGACGCGGTGCTGCGCGAAGGCGGGGTGACGCCGGCCGCGGGACGCCTGGGGCTCACGCAGCCGGCGGTATCCAACGCGCTGTCGCGGCTGCGGCGCGTCTTCGACGACCCGCTTTTCGTGCGCACCTCGTCGGGCATGGACGCCACGCCGTTTGCCCGCGAGCTCGCCGAGCCGGTACGCCAGGCGCTCGGGCTGCTCGAGTCGGCGCTCGCCCACGGACCGGGGTTCGATGCCGCCACCTCGACGCGCGCCTTCCGCTTCTACATGTCCGACCTGGGCCAGATCGAGTTCCTGCCGCCGCTGGTCGAGCGGGTGCAGCGCGCCGCGCCGGGGGTGCGTCTGGAGGCAGTGGCGGCGGACCTCGAGCACATCGCGGATGCGCTCGCCACCGGCACGCTGGACATCGCGGTGGGGTTCCTGCCCGCGCTCGGTCCGCCGATCGCCCGGCGCACGCTGTTTCGCGATCCCTACCTGTGCCTGATGCGGGCCGATCACCCCGCGATCGGCGAGCGGCTGACGCGCAAGCAGTTCGCCGAGGCCGCGCACGTGCTCGTGACCTACCGGGGCGGCGGCCACCGGGTGATCGAGGAGGCGCTGGAGCGCGCCGGCGTGGCGCGGCGCATCGCACTTCGCGTGCCGCACTTCACCGTGGTGCCGATGGTGCTCGAGCGCACCGACCTCGTGCTCACCCTGCCGGCGCGGGTGGCGCGCGTGTTCGAGCGGCGCGGCCGCTTCAAGGCGTTGACGCCGCCGGTGCCGATGCCGCCGGCGGAGGTGGCCGTGCACTGGCACGAGCGCTTCGATAACGACCCGGGCAACCGCTGGCTCAGGGACCAGGTGGTGGACCTCCTCGCCGGATGAAGATCCTGGTTGCGGGCGCCGGGCCGGCCGGGCTGTACTTCGCCTATCTTGCCAAGCGGGCGCACCGGCACTGGGATATCCGGGTCGTGGAGCAGAACCCACCGGACGCCACCTTCGGCTTCGGGGTAGTGTTCTCGGAGCGCGCCCTTGACTTCCTGCGCGGCGACGACCCGCAGACCTATGACCTCATCACGCCGGCGATGCAGGTGTGGAGCGACCTCACCGTGGTGCACCGCGGCTTGCCGGTGGTCATCGACGGCATCGGCTTCGCCGCCATCGGGCGCCTGAAATTCCTGCAGCTGCTGCAGCAGCAGGCGGCACGCGCGGGTGTTTTTCCGCAATACAGGAAAACCGTCCCATCGGCGGCAGAGCTGGCGGGCTACGACCTGGTAGTGGCGGCCGACGGGGCCAACTCCACCGTAAGGAGCATGGCCGATTTCGGCACAGAGGTGTCGCCGCTGACCAACAAGTTCGCGTGGTATGGCACCACCCGGCCGTTTCGCACGCTCACTCAGACCTTCGTGCAGAACGAGTACGGCGCGTTCAACGCCCACCATTACCGGCATGCGCCGGACATGAGCACCTTCGTGTTCGAATGCGACGCTCGAACCTGGCGCCGGGCCGGCTTCGGTTCCATGGGAGAATCCGACACGCTCGCATTCTGCGAGCGGGTGTTCGCCGAAACGCTGCAGGGCCATCGCCTGGTGTCCAACAACTCGATCTGGCGCAATTTTCGGAACGTGCGCAACCGCCGCTGGTCGGTCGGCAACAAGGTGCTGATCGGCGATGCGCTGCGCACCGCGCATTTTTCCATCGGCTCGGGCACGCGCCTCGCCATGGAAGACGCAATTGCGCTCGCCGCGGCGCTGGGCGAGCATTCCGCGGTGGCCGACGGCCTGGCCGCCTTCGAGGCGGCGCGCCGGCCGATCGTGGAGAAGCTGGTCGCTGCGGCCGATGCGAGCGGCGCATGGTACGAGCGCTTTGCCGAGCACATGCAGCTCGCGCCGCGCGAGCTCGCCTGGAGCTACATCCAGCGCAGCGGCCGGGTCGATCCGCAGCGCCTGAGAAAGACGTCGCCGAAATTCATCGAGGGGAGAACCTAGACCGATGCTTTTTCCCACCACCCTGGTCGGCAGCTACCCCCAGCCCGACTGGCTGATCGACCGCCAGCGGCTCGCCGGACGCTTTCCGCCGCGGGTGCGCGCAAGGGACCTGTGGCGCGTGCCGGCGCCGTACCTGGAGGAGGCGCAGGACGACGCCACCGTTCTCGCCATCCGCGCGCAAGAGCGGGCCGGGCTGGATATCGTCACCGACGGCGAGACGCGCCGCGAAAGCTATTCCAACCGCTTCGCCACCGCGCTCGAGGGCGTGGACATCGACAACCCGGGCACCGCGCTCGACCGCTCCGGCCATCCCAACCCGGTGCCGCGCATCGTCGGCAGGATCCGCAGGAAGCACCCGGTCGAGATCGAGGACCTGAAGTTCCTCAAACGGCACACGCAAAAGCAGGTCAAGATCACCGTGCCCGGCCCCTTCACCATGGCGCAGCAGGCGCAGAACGACTTCTACGCGTCGGAGGAGGAAGCGGCGCTGGACTACGCCGCGGCGGTGAACCAGGAGATCAAGGACCTGTTCGCCGCGGGCGCGGACATCGTGCAGATCGACGAGCCCTACATGCAGGCGCGCCCGGAAAAGGCGCGCGAGTTCGGGCTGAAGGCGCTGAACCGCGCGCTCGAGGGCGTGACCGGCGAGACCGCGGTGCACATCTGCTTCGGCTATGCCGCGATCATCCATGCGCGCCCTTCGGGCTACTCGTTCCTGCCCGAGCTTGCGGGCTGCGGCTGCCGGCAGGTGTCCATCGAGACGGCGCAATCCAACCTCGACTGCTCGGTGCTGCAGAAGCTCCCCGGCAAGAAAATCATGCTGGGCGTCATCGACCTGGACGACATGGCGATCGAGACGCCGCAGCAGGTGGTGGCCCGCGCGAAGCGCGCCTTGCCTTACCTCGACAAGGAAAACGTCATCCTGGCCCCGGATTGCGGCATGAAGTACCTGCCGCGCGAGGTGGCCTACGGCAAGATGAAAGCGCTGGTGGAAGGCGCCAAGCTTCTGCGCGCGGAATATCGATGAGCGGGTTCCGGGTCGAGCATGTCGGCAGCTTCGTGCGCCCGCAACGCCTGCTGGAGGCGGTGCGCGGCCGGAAGAGCGACAAGGTCACGGCGTCGGAGCTCAAGCGCGTCCAGGACGAGTGCGTCCGCGAGATCGTCGCGTTCCAGGAATCGGTCGGCCTGCCGAGCGTGACCGACGGCGAGTTCCGCCGGCGCAGCTGGTCGGCCGGCTTCATCGACGCCGTCGAGGGCTTCGGGCTGCGCGACGGCACGCTCACCTTCCGCGACGCGACCCGCGTGGTGGGCGTGGCGTCCTCGCCGTACGCGAAGGCGCCGCTGCGCCGCCGCCAGCGCATCGTGGCCGACGACTACCGCTTCCTGAAGTCCGTGGTGAAGCGCGGGATGCCCAAGGTGACGATGGCCGCGCCCGACGTCATGCATTACTTCCTCGGGCCCAAGGCCTTCGAGAGCGCGGTCTACCGCGACCGCGAAGCCTTTTTCGCCGACCTGGTGACGATATACCGCGAGGAAATTGCCGAGCTCGCCGCCGAAGGCTGCACCTACCTGCAGCTCGACGATACCGCGCTGCCGTGCAATTGCGACACGCACGCGCGCGAGGACGTAACGGCGCGCGGGGAGGACCCCGACGAGCTGACCGAGCGCTATGCGGCGCTGTTCAACGCGTGCGTGGCGGGCAGGCCCGCCGGCATGACGATCGGCATCCACCTGTGCCGCGGCAACCTGAAGGGCGCCTGGATGGCCGAGGGCGGCTACGAGCCGATCGCCGAGGCGCTGTTCAATCGCGTCGACGCGAGCGTCTACTGCCTGGAATACGATAGCGAACGCGCCGGCGACTTCTCGCCCCTGCGTTTCCTGCCGAAGGGCAAGCGCGTGATCCTCGGCCTGGTGAGCACCAAGACCCCGGCGCTGGAGGCGAAGGACCTGCTCAAGCGCAGGATCGACGCGGCCACCCGGCACGCGCCGCTCGAGCAGCTGGGACTGGGGCCGCAATGCGGCTTCTCCAGCGGCGGCGGCGGCGGGCAGGCGGTCACGCAGGACGACACGCGCAGGAAGCTGGAGCTCATTCTGGAAACTGCAAACGAGGTATGGGGAACCACATGAAAAAGCTGATACTGGTTGTGATGGCGGCCTTGCTGGCCGGCTGCGCCAACGGCATCAAGGGCCCGAGCGACCGGCCGTTCGAGAACTGGGAGAAGGGCGCAGCGCTGGGCGCCGTGGGCGGCGCCATACTCGGCGCGACGGCGTACAAGAAAAACCGCAACAAGGGCGCGCTGATCGGCGCCATTGGCGGCGGCCTGGCGGGTGGCATGGTGGGCCGCTACATGGACCAGCAGAAGCGCGACCTGGAGAAGAACCTCGCGCCGGAGATCCAGGCCGGGCAGGCGAAGGTGGAGAAGCTGCCGAACGATATCGTGCGCATCACCATGACCAGCCAGACGGCCTTCGACACCAACTCGACGGCTATCAAGCCGGGATTCCAGAGCACCATGGACAAGCTCGCCGACGTGGTGGTGCGCTACAACAAGACCACCCTCACCATCGTCGGCCACACCGACAACGTTGGCTCGGACAAGTACAACCAGGACCTGTCGCAGCGCCGGGCCATGTCGGTGGCGCAGTACTTCGAGTCGCAGCAGGTCAACGGGCTGCGCCTGGCGACCGCCGGCAAGGGCGAAAGCCAGCCGGTGGCGAGCAACGCCTCGGAGAGCGGCCGCCAGCTCAACCGGCGCGTCGAGATCTACGTCGAGCCGGTGGTCGAGGGCTGAACCGGCATGTCGGCGAAAAAGCCGCGCGGCGTGGCGCGGGGGCTCACCAACTACGGGGACCCGGCGTTCTCGCTGTACCTGCGCCGCTCGTTCGCCAAGAGCATGGGCTATTCGGGCGAGATGCTGGAGCGCCCGGTGGTCGGCATCGCCGACTCGCGCAGCGGGTTCAACAACTGCCATCGCCACTTCCCGGAGCTGATCGAGGCGGTGAAGCGCGGCGTGCTCGCCGCCGGCGGCCTGCCGATCGACTTTCCGACCGTATCGCTGGGCGAGGTGTTCCTGAGCCCCACCTCGATGATGTTCCGCAACCTGATGTCGATGGACGTCGAGGAGATGATCCGGGCGCAGCCGATGGACGCGGTAGTGCTGGTGGGCGGCTGCGACAAGACCGTTCCCGCGCAGCTGATGGGCGCCGCCTCCGCCGACGTGCCGGCGGTGCAGCTGCTCGCCGGGCCGATGATGCCCATGTCGTTCCGCGGCGAGCGGCTCGGCGCGTGCACCGACTGCCGGCGCTTCTGGGCGCTGCACCGGGCCGGCAAGGTGGATGCCGCCGGCATCGACACCATCGAAGGCAACCTCGCCACCACCGCCGGCACCTGCGCGGTGATGGGCACCGCCTCCACCATGGCGTCGATTGCCGAGGCGCTGGGCATGGCTTTGCCCGGCACGGCGGCGATTCCCGCGGTGCACGCCGACCGGCTGCGCGCCGCGGAGGCGAGCGGCCAGCGCGCGGTCGAGCTCACGCAGCATCCGCTGCGCCCCTCCGAGATCATCACGCCGAAGTCGGTGGAGAACGCGCTGCGCGTGCTGCTGGCGATCGGCGGCTCCACCAACGCGATCGTGCACCTCACGGCGATCGCCGGCCGCGCCGGCATCGAGATTTCATTGAGGAAGCTCAACGAAATCTCGGACTCGACCCCGGTGCTCGTGGACCTCAAGCCCACCGGCCAGCACTACATGTCGGATCTGTACGCCGCGGGCGGCGTGGGCGCGGTGATGCGCGAGCTGAAGCCGCTGCTGCACCTGGAGTGCATGACGGTCGCCGGCATCACCCTGAAGGAGGTGCTGGAGAGGCACCCGGCGTGGGTCGATCGCGCGGTGGTGAAGCCCTTTTCCGAGCCGCTGGCGGAAGAAGGCGGCCTGGTGGCGCTGTTCGGCTCGCTCGCACCCAACGGCGCGATCCTGAAGCGCTCCGCGGCCGACCCGAAGCTATTCGAGAAGGAGGGGCGCGCCGTGGTGTTCGCCTCGCTAGACGACCTCGCCGCGCGCATCGACGATCCGGGGCTGGACGTCGCCGCCGAGGATTTCCTGGTGCTGCAGAACGCCGGGCCGAAGTCCGGCTACGCCATGCCGGAATCGGGCTACCTGCCGATCCCCGCCAAGCTCGCGCGCAACGGCGTGAAGGACATGGTGCGCCTGTCGGATGCGCGCATGAGCGGCACCGCGTACGGCACCATCGTGCTGCACATCTCGCCCGAGGCGGCGATCGGCGGCCCGCTCGCGCTGGTCCGCAACGGCGACCGCCTGCGGCTTTCGGTCAATGAGCGCAGGCTCGACCTGCTGGTAAGCGAAGACGAAATGCAACGAAGGAAGGCCGCATGGCGGCCGCCCGCGGCGCCGCCGGCGCGCGGCTACGCCAAGCTGTACATGGACCACGTGCTGCAGGCCGAGCACGGCTGCGATTTCGATTTCCTGCGCAAGGCTTGAAGCGCGCTGGATTGCTCACCTGCGATTGACAAGCGGGCGGAAAATGCTTCAAGCTTAATCTATTCAGGCTTGGAGCATCGCCCGTGCCGCCGCTCGACCGCGAATTCATCGCCCGCTCCGACGACCACCGCGCGCTGCGCGTGTGGCTGCGGCTGCTCACCTGCACCCAGCTGATCGAGCGCCAGGTACGCTCGCGGCTGCGCGAGCAGTTCGCCACCACTTTGCCGCGCTTCGACCTGATGGCGCAGCTCGCGCGCCATCCGGAGGGCCTGAAGATGAACGAGCTGTCGCGCCTGCTGATGGTCACCGGCGGCAACGTGACCGGCGTGGTCGACCAGCTGGAGGGCGAGGGACTGGTCGAGCGCTTCGACGAGCCGGCCGACCGGCGGGCGTTCCGCATCCACCTGACGAAGGCCGGCGAGCGCAGCTTCGCCGAAATGGCGCGCGCCCACGAGGAGTGGATCGTCGAGCTGTTCGACGGGATGAGCAAGCGCGAGCAGGACGAGCTGCTGAAGCTCCTCGCCAAGGTCAAGCAGCATGCCGTGGAGGCCGCCCCATGATCCAGCCCAAGCATTTCCAGTGGCGCATCGAAGGCAAGGTCGGCGTGATCACGCTGAACCGGCCCGAGCGCAAGAACCCGCTCACTTTCGATTCCTACGCCGAGCTCAGGGACTTGTTTCTGTCCCTTCAGAGAGACAACACCGTAAAGGCGGTCGTGGTGACCGGCGCCGGGGGCAACTTCTGCTCCGGCGGGGATGTCCACGAGATCATCGGACCGTTGACCCGGATGACGATGCCCGAGCTGCTCGCGTTCACGCGCATGACTGGGGACGTGGTCAAGGCGATGCGCCACTGCCCGCAGCCGGTGATCGCGGCCGTCGACGGCGTGTGCGCCGGGGCGGGGGCGATCCTCGCCATGGCCTGCGACCTGCGCTACGCGGCGCCGAGCGCCAAGGTGGCTTTCCTGTTCGTGCGCGTGGGGCTGGCCGGCTGCGACATGGGCGCCTGCGCGATGCTGCCGCGGCTCATCGGCCAGGGCCGCGCCTCGGAGCTGCTCTATACCGGGCGCTCGATGGGCGCGGAGGAGGGCCTTGCGTGGGGATTTTTCAACGCCGTCGCACCCGCCTCGCTCGACAAGGCGATGGAAGTGGCGCGCGAGCTTGCCGCCGGCCCCACCGCGGCGCACGCCATGACCAAGAAGATGCTGCACCAGGAGTGGAACGTTGGCGTCGACGAGGCGATCGAGATGGAAGCGCAGGCCCAGGCGATCCTCATGCAGAACCACGATTTCCGGCGGGCGTACGAAGCCTTCGCGGCCAAGCGCAAGCCCGTATTTCAAGGCAACTGATGGATCGGTTCGCGCATTACGAGTGGCCGTTCTTCGAAGCCGGACACCAGAAGCT
>DATACE010000208.1:0-6722 GCA_036259215.1 Burkholderiales bacterium
GCGAGAACGGCTTGGTAATGAAGTCGTCGGCGCCGGCTTCGAGCCCGGAAAGCTTGTCGGATTCCATGGCGCGCGCCGTGAGCATGAGGATCGGCAAGTCGCGGGTGCGCGCGTCGCCGCGCAGCCGGCGCGCGAAAGCGAGCCCGGATTCGCCGGGCAGCATCCAGTCGAGCACCAGCACGTCAGGCAATTCGGTACGGATGGCGGCCTCGGCCTCTTCGGCGCTCGCCGCCCGCACCACGCGGTGGCCGTAGTGTTCGAGGTTCACCGCCACCAGTTCCTGGATCTGCGGCTCATCCTCCACCACGAGCACCATGGCGCTCATTTGTCTTCCGGCTCCATGGCGCCGGTATGGCGCACGTCGGTCCCCTCGACGATGTAGATGACGTACTCGGCCATGTTCTTGGCGTGGTCCCCGATGCGCTCGATCGCCTTGGCCACCCACACGATGTCGAGCGCGGTGGAAATCGTGCGGGGGTCCTCCATCATGAAGGTGATGAGCTGGCGCAGGATCGAGCGGAACTCGGTATCGACGCCGGCGTCGTCGCGGATCACCTCGCGCGCGGTGTCGACGTCCAGGCGCGCGAAGGCGTCCAGCGTGCGCTGCAGCATGGATATCGCCGCCTCCGCCGCGTGGCGCACCTGCACCATCGGCTGCGCGTAGGCGCCGCCGCCGCGCTCCTGGATGTTCTTCGCCATGCGGGCGATCTTCTGCGCCTCGTCGCCGATGCGCTCCAGATCCGTCACGGTCTTGGTAATCGCAAAGATCATGCGCAGGTCGCCGGCGGCCGGCTGGCGGCGCACGATGAGCTGGCTGCAGTCGCCGTCGAGCGCCACTTCCATGGCGTTCACGCGGTGGTCCGCGGCCACCACTTCATCGGAAAGCTTGACGTCGCCGCTGGCGAGCGCCTCGAGCGCGCGGCGGATCTGCGATTCCACCAGGCCGCCCATCGCCAGCACGCGGGAACGGATCGAGCCCAGGTCCAGGTCGTACTGCTTCGAGGCGTGCTCGCTCATCGTCTAGCCGAACCTGCCGGTGATGTAGTCCTCGGTCTGCTTCATCCTCGGCTTGATGAACAGATCGTCGGTGACGCCGAACTCGATCAGCTCGCCCAGGTACATGTAGGCGGTGAAGTCCGATACGCGCGCCGCCTGCTGCATGTTGTGCGTGACGATCAGGATGGTGACGTGCTGCTTGAGGTCGTGCATCAGCTCCTCGATCGAGGCGGTGGCGATCGGGTCGAGCGCGGAGGTCGGCTCGTCGAACAGCAGCAGCTCGGGATCGGTCGCCAGCGCCCGGGCGATGCACAGTCGCTGCTGCTGGCCGCCGGACAGGTTGTAGGCCGGCTGGTGCAGGCGATCCTTGACCTCGTCCCACAGGGCAGCTTCCTGGAGCGCCTGCTCCACCTTCTCCTCCAGGCCCCGGCGCGAATGCGCGCCGCGCACGCGCAGCCCGTAAGCCACGTTCTCGAAGATGGTCTTGGGAAAGGGATTGGGCTTCTGGAACACCATGCCGATGCGCATGCGCACCTCGATGGGATCGACCTCGCGCGCGAGCAGGTCGGTGTTCTCCGGCTGCAGCACGATCTGGCCCTCATAGCGGTTGCCGGGATAAAGGTCGTGCATCCGATTGAAGCAGCGCAGGAAGGTCGACTTGCCGCATCCCGAGGGGCCGATCAGCGCGGTGACGCGCCGCTCGTGCACCGGCATGGCGATGCCCTTCAGAGCGCGGAAATCACCGTAGTAGAAGTGCAGATCCCGGACTTCCGCCTTGGTGGCGAGCTGGTCGATCATCGTTTCGGGGGCGGACATCATAACGCTTCCTTTACCACTTGATGTTGCGGCGCAGCCGGTAGCGCAGCCAGATCGCAAGGCCGTTCATGGCGAGCGTCATGAACACCAGCACGAACCCGGCGGCTGCGGCGTTCGCTTGAAAGGCAGCCTCGGGGCGCGAGGTCCAGTTGAACATCTGGATGGGCATCACCGTAAAAGGCGACCACAGCCAGTCGAACGACAGAAAGGGCGGGTCGGCCTGTACCGGGGGCGGCGGCAGGAAGGCGATGAAGGTCAGCGCGCCGATGGTAATGATGGGCGCGGTCTCACCGATGGCGCGCGCCATGCCGATGATCACGCCGGTCAGTATCCCCGGGGACGAATAGGGCAGGATGTGGTAGCGCACCGTCTGCCAGCGCGTGGCCCCGAGCGCGTAGGAGCCTTCGCGGATCACCTGCGGAATGGAGCGGATCGCCTCGCGAGTGGCGACGATCACCACAGGCAGGATGAGCAGGGCGAGCGTCAGGCCCGCCGTGAGGATGCTCTGGCCCAGACCGAACTGGTAGATGAACAGCCCGAGCGCCAGCAGGCCGTAGACGATCGAGGGCACGCCGGCCAGATTGGTGATGTTGATCTCGATCAGGTCGGTGACCCAGTTCTTGGGGGCGTACTCCTCCAGATACACGCCCGAGGCCACGCCGAGCGGCACGGCGAACGCCGCCGTCACTACCATGACCAGGGTGGATCCCACCCAGGCCGAGAGGATCCCGGCATTGGCGGCGCGGCGCGAAGGAAACGAAGTGAAGAAGTCCGCGTCCAGGCGCGGCAGGCCCTTCACCGCCATGTCGACGAACAGCGTGAGAAAAGTGAGCACCGCTATGGCGAGCGCAAGGAGGCCGAGCGCTCCGAACAGCAGCTCGTAGCGCTTGCGGGAAGCAAGCTCGGAGCGGCCCATCAGTAGGCCTCGCGAAAGCGCTTGCGCAGGAAATGCCCCGCGAGGTTGCAGGCGAGCGTGAACAGCATCAGCGTGAGCCCCGCGGCGAAGATGGTCTGGTAGCCGACCGAGCCGTGCGGCAGGTCGCCGAGCGCCACCTGCACGATGAAGGCCGTGATGGTCGCTGCGGGCTCGAGCGGATTGAAGGTCAGGTTGGGCTGCATGCCGGCGGCCACCGCAAGAATCATGGTCTCGCCGACCGCACGCGAGATGCCCAGAATGTAAGCCGACGCGATGCCGGAAAAGGCCGCCGGCACAACAACCTTGAGCGCCGTCTGCAGCCGCGTGGCGCCCATCGCGTAGGAGCCTTCGCGCAGGCTCATCGGCACCGCGCGCATCGCGTCCTCGGAAATGGAGCTCACGTACGGAATGATCATGATGCCCATGACGATGCCGGCCGACAGCAGGTTGAAGCCCGGCAGTCCCGGGATGAAGCGCTGCAGCAGCGGCGTTAGGAACAGCAGCGCGAAGTAGCCGTAGACGATGGTCGGCACGCCGCCCAGCATCTCCAGCACCGGCTTCACCGTCTCGCGCAGGCGGTAGGGCGCGAACTCCGAAAGATAGATCGCGATGATGGTGCCCAGCGGGATGGCGACGCCCAGCGCTACCGCCGAGCTGGTGAGCGTCCCGGAAAGCAGCACCATGATGCCGAAGTGCGCGTCGTCGAACAGCGGCGTCCATTGCCGATCAGTGAGGAAATCCGCCAGCGGCACCTGCTGGAAGAACACCACCGACTCCTTGACCAGGATGTAGACGATGCCAACCGTGGTGAACACCGAAACGAGGGCGGCAAGAAACAGCAGCAGCTCGATCAGGCGCTCGCGCAGGACGCGCATGCGGCGGGCGGCGAAGCGGGGAGCAGGGAGCGGTACGGATGCCACGGCGCGCAGCGTATGTTTCAATTATTACCGTTTCGTGACGGGCGCACGGTCATGAAACGGCAATCATCGGCCGCTAGAGTGCGCGCATGAAAAAGCCCATCTCCCTCGTCGCAGTGGCGGCCTTCATGGCCGCAGCCCCGGCTGTCGCCCAGCAGCGCATCGTGAAGATCGACGGCTCCTCCACCGTGTTTCCGGTCACCGAGGCGGTGGCGGAAGACTTCCAGGTCGCCAAGAAGCGCTCGGTCCAGGTGACCGTCGGCATCTCGGGCACCGGCGGCGGCTTCAAGAAGTTCTGCCGCGGCGAGATCGACGTCTCCAACGCCTCGCGCCCGATCCTGAGAAAGGAAATGGACGATTGCCGGGCGGCCGGCGTCGAGTACTACGAGCTGCCGGTGGCCTTCGATGCGCTCACCGTAGTGGTGAATCCGAAGAACAACTTCATCAAGCAGCTCACCGTTGCCGAGATGAAGAAGATGTGGGAGCCGGCCGCGCAGGGCAAGGTCACCCACTGGAACCAGGTGAATGCGGCGTGGCCCAACCAGCCGATGAAGCTGTTCGGGCCCGGCGCGGATTCGGGCACCTTCGACTATTTCACGGAGGCGGTGGTCGGCAAGTCCAAGTCCTCGCGCGGCGACTTTACCGCGTCGGAAGACGACAACGTACTCGTGCAGGGAGTCTCGCGCGACCCCAATGCGCTCGGCTACTTCGGCTACGCGTACTACATCGAGAACCAGGACAAGCTGAAGGCAGTGCCGGTCGTGAACGAAAAAGGCCAAGCGGTGGCGCCGTCCCTGGAAGCGGTGCTGAAAGGCAGCTACACCCCGCTCGCGCGCCCCATCTTCATCTACGTCAACGCCAAGTCGCTCGACAAGCCCGAAGTGCGCGAGTTTGTCGAGTTCTACATGACGCAGGGCGGCAAGCTGGCGAAGGAAGTCAAATACGTGCCGCTACCCGACTCGGCGTACAGAACGGCCCTGCAGCACCTGAAGAGCGGCAAGAAGGGCACCGTGTTCGGGGGGACGGCCGAGGTTGGCGTGACGATCGAGGAGCTGCTGAAGCGCGAAGCGAAGCTTTGAAAGGAGCGCTCAGCTTAGATAGGCCCGCCGCGAGGCGGGCTTTCTTTTTTGGGGCGGCTACCCTTCACTGAGCGGCGATGAGCGCCTGGTAGTCGGCCAAGGCGGCGCCGACTACGCGCCCGGCGTGCTCGGCGCCGTAGATGCGCTGCACGGTGATCTGCGGCTGGGCGCCGGGAACCAGCTTGTAGGTGTTGAAGTAGTGCTGCAGCCGCTCCACCATGATCGGCGGCAGGTTGGCCAACTCGGTTGCGCTGCCCCAGACAAAATCGCCCTCGAGCACCGCGATGATCTTGTCGTCGGCCTCGCCGCGGTCGAAAAGCTGAAGGCCGCCAACCACGCGCGCGGGCACGATGATCTCCGATCGGGTGATCGGGCGCTCGCTCAGTACGCATACATCAAGCGGGTCGCCGTCGCCACGAGCGGCGCCCGGACACAATGCCGCGATCTGCGCGCCGCAGTAGGTGCGCGGGATGAAGCCGTAGAGCGACGGCGGCTGCGAGGAGGTGCGCTGCGGCCGGTCGACCTTCAGGTAGCCGCTCGCCTTGTCTACCTCGTACTTGATGACGTCGAAGGGCGTGATTTCAATATAGGCGTTGATGAACAGCGGCAGCTCGCGCCCGGGCTCGAGGCCATGCCATGGATGCGGGCGCCATTCGTGAAACTCGGGACGCTGCGTCATCGGCTCTCAGTCATGCGTCGCCCCGTCGATGCGCCCGAGCGCGGCGCGCAGGGCAGCCGCGTCTCGCGGGCGCACGAAGCGGGCGGCTTCCTTGCCGTCTTTCAGCAGGATCAGGGTGGGCCAGAGCTTCACATGGAAGGAGCGGCCCAGCCGCCGGCCGCTGGCATCGGCGATCTTGAGGTGGCGGATGCGCGGATGGTCGCGCAGCGCGGCGGCGATGAGCGGCTGGGCGGCACGGCAGTAGCCGCACCAGGCGTTGCCGAACTCGAGCAGCGTCGGGCCGGCGAGGTTGTCGACCTCGGTTCGCTGCGGCTCGGTGTCGGCGTACTGCGTGGCGAGGGTCATGGCGGCTAGCCGGCAAGAAGCGTACCCCAGACGACGGCGAGGTAGCGCGCCAGGCGGCCAGCGGCGGTGAACAGGAGCGCGGCGAGCCAATGAACGCGCAGCCATCCGGCGGCCACGCAGATCGCCTCGCCGACGACCGGCAGGAAGCCGAGCAGCGTGGCCGGCGCGCCCCAGCGGCGCAGCAGGACCATCGCCCTCGGGTCCAATTGCTTCTGGGGAATGAGGCGTCCGACGAGGTAGGTGGCCATGCCGCCGGCGGTATTGCCTACGGTCGCGACGGCGACCGCAAGCGCGGCCCGGTCCGGGTGCAGGGCGACGTAGGCGAACAGCACCGCCTCCGAAGGAAACGGCAGCAGCGTGGCCGCGAGGAAGGCAGCGCCGAACAGGGTAGCCAGATCCGCCATGCTAAATTCGCCTGCTCCAGGGGAAGCGGTGAAGAACGACTATCTCGAGCGGGTCCTCAAGGCGCGCGTCTACGACGTGGCCGTGGAATCGCCGCTGGAGCTCGCGCCGGCGCTTTCCAAGCGCCTGCGCAATCGCCTGCTCATCAAGCGCGAGGACCTGCAGCCGGTATTCTCGTTCAAGCTGCGCGGCGCCTACAACAAGATGGCGGGCTTGTCCCGGGCACGCCTGGCGCGCGGCGTGATCACCGCGAGCGCCGGAAACCATGCGCAGGGGGTGGCGCTCGCGGCGCAGCGCCTTGGATGCAAGGCGGTGATCGTGATGCCGGTGACCACGCCGCGCATCAAGGTGGACGCGGTCGCGGCGCGCGGCGCGCAAGTCGTGCTGCACGGCGACTCCTACGATGAAGCGTACCGGCACGCGTTGCAGCTCAGGGCGCGTCGCGGTCTCGTGTTCGTGCATCCCTACGATGACCCGGAGGTCATCGCCGGGCAGGGCACCATCGGCATGGAGATCCTGCGCCAGCACGCGCGGCCGATCGACGCCATCTTCGTGCCGGTTGGCGGTGGCGG
>DATACE010000209.1:0-5393 GCA_036259215.1 Burkholderiales bacterium
GAGCTGTGTTTCACCCGGGCCCCTGAGACCGATCCCGCCCTTCTGGCGCTCGAGGTGCGTCCATCCCCGCACCAGGCGCGTCGAGAGGTGCTCGAGCTGCGCGAGCTCGACCTGCAGCTTGCCTTCGCTGGTCTGCGCGCGCTGGGCGAAGATCTCGAGTATCAGCCCGCTGCGGTCCATGACGCGCCGCTGCAGCTCGCGCTCGACGTTTCTTTCCTGGGCCGGGGACAGCGCATGGTTGAAGATGACGAAAGCCGCGTTCAGCTCCTGCGCGGCGCGCAGGATCTCGCCGATCTTGCCGCTGCCGGCGTAGAGCTTGGGGTCGGGCCGGGTGCGCCGGCCTTTGACCACCCGGTGGCGCCGCACCCCGGCGCTTTGCACTAGGCGCACCACCTCCTCGACGCTCTCCTCGTAGGCGTCGTCGCCGAAATCGAGGCAGACGATGACCGCCGCCTGGGGATCGGCGGCGCGAAAGGCGGCGTACTTCGGGGGCGTGTCCTGCAAACTACTCGGCGTCCTTGTCCGCTCCCAGGCTGATCGGGCGCGACGGCACCACGGTGGAGATGGCGTGCTTGTAGACCATCTGGGTCACTGAATTGCGCAGCAGGACCACGTACTGGTCGAACGACTCGATCTGGCCCTGCAGCTTGATGCCGTTGACCAGGTAGATCGAAACCGGGACATGCTCCTTGCGCAGCGTGTTCAAAAATGGGTCTTGTAGCAACTGGCCCTTGTTGCTCATGTTCTTCTCTCTTGGGGATTTTGTAGCCATACTCTAATTGATTTTCTTGGCCTTTTCTAGCTTCAGGGGCGATGCCACGTCGGCGCATTGTGCGCGGTGGCGCAGGGCGTGGTCCATCAGGACGCAAGCGAGCATGGCTTCGGCGATGGGCGTGGCGCGGATCCCCACGCAGGGGTCGTGCCGGCCGGTGGTTTCGATGGTGGTCGCCCTGCCCTGCGCGTCGATGGTCCGGCGCGGCAGGCGGATGCTGGAGGTGGGTTTCAGCGCGATCGACACCGTGATGTCCTGGCCGGTGGAGATGCCGCCGAGCACCCCGCCGTTGTTGTTCGACAGGAAGCCCTGCGGCGTCATCTCGTCGCCGTGCTCGCTGCCCTTTTGCAGGATGGCGGCGAAGCCGGCGCCGATCTCGACGCCCTTCACCGCGTTGATCGACATCATCGCCGCGGCGATGTCGGCGTCCAGGCGCCCGTAGACCGGCTCCCCCCAGCCCGCCGGCACGCCTTCGGCCACCACGTTCACCCGCGCGCCGCACGAGTCGCCGCTTTCCCGCAGCGCATCCATGAATTCCTCCAGCCGGGGAAGCGCCGCGGGGTCGGCGGCGAAAAACGGATTGGCATCGACCGCATCCCAGGCGTGGAAAGCGACCTTGTTGGGCCCCAGCTCGGCTAAATAGCCGCGCACCGCGACACCGTAACGCGCTTTCAGCCACTTCTTGGCGATGGCACCGGCGGCGACCCGCACCACGGTCTCGCGCGCCGAAGCGCGCCCGCCGCCGCGCGGATCGCGCACGCCGTACTTCTGGAAGTACGTGTAGTCGGCGTGGCCGGGACGGAACTTCTGCGCGATCGCGGCGTAGTCCTTGGAGCGCGCATCCTCGTTTCGCACCAGGAAGCCGATGGCGGTGCCGGTCGTGCGGCCCTCGTACACGCCCGACAGGATCTCCACCGCGTCCGATTCGCGCCGCTGCGTGACATGGCGCGAAGAGCCGGGCTTGCGCCGGTCCAGCTCCTTCTGCAGATCGCCGCGGGACAATTCGAGCCCGGGCGGGCAGCCGTCCACCACGCCGCCGTAGGCCGGGCCGTGGGATTCGCCGAACGAGGTCACGCAGAACAGCGTGCCGAAGGTATTACCCGACATTGACCGATTCTATCCGGCCTTCAGGCGGACCAGTTTTTGATGTACCCCTTGAGCATCTTGTTCTCGAAGTCCTGCTCCTCGAGCACCGCCTTGGCGACGTCGCGGAACGAGATCACCCCGAGCAGCCTCGACCCCTGCATCACGGGCAGGTAGCGCGCGCCGCTCTCGAGCATCATGCGGCGCAGGTCGTTCAGCTCCATCTCGGGCGCGGCGGTGACCGGGTCGCGCTCCATGACCTCGCCGACCTTCAGATCGCCCAGCGCCCCGCCGCGCGAGGCGAGCGCGCGCAGCAGCTCGTGAAAAGTGAGCATGCCCACCATGCGACCCTGCTCGATCACCACCAGAGAGCCGAGGTTCTCCGCGGCCATGGTCTTCACCGCTTCCGCGGCGCGTCCCGCCGGCTCGATGCTGAGCAGGCGGTTGCCCTTGACCCGAAGGATCTCCTTGACCTGCATGGTGGACCTCCCGTGGCTTGGAGAATAGCCCGATTTTGTTACCAGATCAGAATGGTCGCGAGCCCGAGCAGCATCCCCATGCTCACCACGTCGGTGGCCGTGGTAAGGAAGATGCTCGAGGCGGTCGCCGGGTCGAAGCCCAGGCGCTTCAGCGTGAGCGGCACCAGCGCCCCGGACAGGCCGCTCGCGACGCACGAGCCGATCATCGCCAGGAAGACCACGAACGACAGCATGATCGGATGCTCGTTTGCCTGGCCGCTCGCGATGAAGTACATGCCGATGCCGGCGGCAAGGCCTACCCCGACACCATTGAGGCAGCCGAGCAGCGCTTCCTTCTTCATCAGCGGCTTTTCGGTGCCGGGCTTGAGCTCGCCGAGCGTCATGCCGCGCAGCGTCACCGCCAGCGCCTGGCAACCGGTGTTGCCCGACTGGCCGGCGAGCACCGGCAGGAAAAGGGCGAGGATCACCAGCCGGTCGATGGTGTCCTGGAAGATGCCGACCACGCCGGCGGCGAGAAAAGCGGTCAGCAGATTGAGCAGCAGCCAGGGGTGGCGCATCCTGAGGCTCTGCTTCCACGGCGTGGCGAGGCGCTCCTCCTCGTTGACCCCCACCATGCTGCCGGCCTGCAACGTGATGTCGATCGCCTGCGCCTCGAACATCGACTGCCCGCGCACCAGGCCGAGCAGCCGCCCGTCGGCGTCGGTCACCGGGTAGACCGGGTAATGCCGGTCGAGCACCTGCTTCATCGCCTCCTTGAGCGTGGTCGAGGCGTGCAGCACGAAGGGATTCTGCAGCATCACCTCGCCCAGCATGCGGGCCCGGTCGCTGAACAGCAGGTCACGCATCGTGACCAGGCCGACCAGCCGGTCCTCGTCATCGACCACCCAGATGTAGGTGATGAGAATGCTCTTGACCGCCTCGCGCAGCGCATCGACTGTCTGGCCGACGCTGATATCGGGCGGAAAGGCGCCGACCACCGGCTCCATCATGCGCCCGACCGCGTCCTCGTCGTACAGCGCGTTGCGCTGCCATTGCCGCCCGACCTCGGCCGGCGCCCCGGCCAGCGTGCGCTCGCGCGCATCGTCGGGCAGCGCGCCGAGCACGTCCTGCGCGAACCCGGGGGACAGGCGCAACAGCGCGGCGGCGATCTCCACGCCGCCGAAGCTCGCCAGCTTGGCGGCGGCGCCGGTGGCCGAGCGCGTCTTGATGTCCTCCGCCAGGTCGGCGGCGGCTTCCTGGATGGTGGTTCTACCGAGGGCGTCCACGACTGCCTCCCCGAAGCGGCATTATTTCTCCGCAGGATACCCTAGTCTCAACGGGCGCTCGCGCCCGGCCGCAGGGCCGTGGCACAATCCATTTCATGACGCCGCGCGCCATCACCGTTCGCCTCGCCGAGCCGCGCGATGCCCAGGCCATCGCGCTCATGTCGCGCGACTTCATCGAGGCCGGCCTCGGCTGGAAATACGATGCGGCGCGCGTGCTGCGCGCGATCCGCGACCGCGACACGCTGGCCGTGGTCGCCTGCGAGGGCGGCAAGAGCGGCTCGTCCGCCGCTGCGTCGCGCGGCGCGATCATGGGCTTCGCGATCATGGAAGTCGGCGAAGAGCGCGCCCACCTGGTGCTCCTGGCGGTGCGGCCTTCGCACCGCCGGCTCGGCGTAGGCCAGCGCCTGCTCGACTGGCTGCTCGACTCGGCGCGCGTCGCCGGCATGGCGAGCATCCACCTCGAGCTGCGCACGGCGAACGAAGCGGCGCGCCATTTCTACCGCGCGATGGGCTTCTACGAGACCGTGCTGGTGCCGGGGTATTACCGCTCGGGCGAAGGCCGCAAGGAAGGCGCGCTGCGCATGCTGCGCGTGCTGCGCGCGCCCGGGCCGGTGCCCTATACCTGGCGCCCGCCGCGCACCGAAGACACCTGAGAAAAGAGCTTTTTTCTTCTACGGCACGATAGCGAAGCCGAATCGAACCTGCGACTTGCGCCGCAGGTTGTAGTCCAGGATGTCCTCGCCGTAGCCCGTGAAAAATTGCAGGTGGAAGTACCCGCTCACCGGGCCGAACTTCAAATCGCGCGCGCGCTTCGACAGGTCGAGCAGCAGGCTCGCCTTGCCCAGCGTGCCGCGCCGCGCGACGATCGTGGCGATCCAGTCCCCCGCGGCGTCGTAGCGCACGCGCCAGTCGACGTAGCCGCGATAGTGCTGGATATCCGGATTGTCGTCGCGCTCCAGATAGCGATAGATCTTGGGCGTGAACTGCAAGCGGTGGCCGTTCGCCAGGCTCCAGTGCCATTCCGGGCGCGCGAAGGCGATGTTGATGGAGCGCGAGCGATCCCCGTCGCGCCCGTTCGACTCGTGCTCGAAGCCCAGGCGCACGCTGTCGACGAAGGTCTTTTCGTCGCTGCGGTCCCATTTCCAGAAGAGCGAGGGCCGGTAGCTCGTGTCGCGGAAGGCCTTGGAATCCGACGACAGGTCCCATAGCGAGTTCTGGGTGTTGCCGACGTAAAACCCGGAGCGTCACGGCTGCTCGCGGCCGAAGCCCGAGCCGAAGTCGAACAGCCGATACTTGAACGAAAGCTGGAAGCGCGCCGAATAGCCGTCGCGCGCGCCGAACACGAAGTACATCGGGTCGTTCTCGGAGAGCGGCGGCTCGTATGCGCCCGGCTGGCGCCCGACGGTGAAGCTGTCCGCCGTGCCCGGGCCCGGCCCGACGAGCAGGCTGAGCACGCTCGACGCGCGGCCGGCGAGCTGCGCGGTCACCACGCCGGTGAAGGCGGCCGGCATGGTGGCGAGGTAGCTGCGGCGCCGCTCGGCCTGCGGCGCAGCCGCCCGCAGCGCCACGATGCGCTCGTCGATCTCGCCCGTGAGCTTCAGCTCGAGCGAATCGGGCAGCGGCTCGCCGTTCACGCTCACCACGATGAGCTCGAAGTCCTCGCCCGGGGTTGCGCGGCCGTCCGGCGAGGCTATGAGCCACCCCGCGGTCTGACCCGCCGCCTCGCCGAGCAGCAATACCGCGAGAAGCGCCAGGGCGAGGCGCGTCACGGCGCGCTCCAGTCCTGCGCCTGCG
>DATACE010000210.1:0-8122 GCA_036259215.1 Burkholderiales bacterium
GGAAGGCGGTGGGCGTCGACCTCGGCAATTTCCTGCTGGGCTACGACCTGGAGCGCATCAAGGCGCGCGGCAGGTTCCGTGTGAAAGACGCGAGCTTCTCCATGCAATGCAGGTCTACGGCGTAAATCGCGTTGAAGCCCGCGTCTTTCACACGGAACCTGCCGCGCGCCTTGATGCGCTCCAGGTCGTAGCCCAGCAGGAAATTGCCGAGGTCGACGCCCACCGCCTTCCAGTAAAGCGCCGAGCCGTACAAGCGCCGCGGCGTCGTGCGCCTTGCATAGCCAAGCACCGGGTCATAGGACGCCTTCCAGTCCATGCCGGACTCGAACGGGCTGATGATCGTCAGCAGCCCGTCGCCGTCGAAGTCGCGGTTCTTCGCCAGCCATTCATGGTGGCGCCGGACTCGGGCGTACATTTCGCCGAGATAGACCCGGTCGCCGCACGCTTCGTACAAGGCATGCAGCGCCTGAGCGGCGAAGGGCGGCTGGATCAGCGCGCTCATGTGGGGGCGCAGCGACTGCCAGCTTGGGCGCGCCTGCATGACGTCGGTGCGGCGCTTGGGCAGCACCTGGTTCCAGAAAATCATGTGCCCGACGAAGCCGTTGTCGGCTTGCATGGCAAAGAGGCTGCGCAGATTGCGCTTGGCGAGGTCATATTCGCCCAGCCGCGCCAGGATCACGGCGTGAAAGCAGGTGTCCCAGAACCACTGGAACGGGTAGGGCTTCAGCGCCGGCGCTACATAGCAGTAGTCCTGGCCCAGCAGGCTGGAATAGCCGTCCTTGACGTTGCGCAGCATGAGCTGGCGAACCTGGTCGCGTAGCTGCAGTTCCTGACTCGGCGGGTCCGCGAGGTCCATACGAAGTGGATGACGGCGGCGGTCCGGGCGTTCCCGGAACGCGCCGACAAGGCGCATCATCCAATGCCTGCCAACCAACCCGAAGGAGGCATGAATGCGCACGCCAGCCAGCATCGCCGGGCATCCGATCCATCCCATGCTCGTCCCCATCCCGATCGGCTTGTGGATTTTCTCGCTCGTTTGCGACCTGATCCATGCCGGCGGCAGCACCAACCCGGCGTGGAGCACGGTGGCGCTCTACACCATGGGAGGCGGCATAGTCGGCGCTTTGCTGGCCGCGGTTCCCGGGCTGATCGACCTGCTCTCCCTGCCGCCGGGGCCGAGAAGGACGGCGCTCGTGCACATGGCGATCAACCTGACGGTGGTGGCGCTCTATGTCGTCAACTTCTGGCTGCGCTTGAACGCCGCCGAAGGCCCGGGCGGCCTGATCTGGCTCTCGGTCCTCGCCATAGGCCTGCTCGTCATTTCCGGCTGGCTCGGCGGCAAGCTGGTGTACGAGCTCGGCGTCGCGGTCGATACGACGCCGGAGGCCAAGCGCAGGTGAAGGACGCGCGGTGCGCGCGTCCCTTCCCGGACAGGCGGTCCTGGTGCTGCAGGGCGGCCGTGCGCTCGGCGCCTATCAGGTGGACGTGTACCAGGCGTTGCATGAGGCGGGCATCGAGCCCGACCGGGTGATCGGCACCTAGTAGAACAGCCGGGGGCGCTGCCGCCTATTGCGCATAGCTGAGCCGACCTTCGACGATGGTTGCCGCCGAGGTGTAGGGATGCGCGGTGCAATGCTGTGCGTCGAGGATATGCAGCACTTCGATGCCGCGGACGCAAAGCACATCCGCGATCAGCGCGCGGTGGCAGCGCCACCACACGGCTTCCGCGCACATCAGCACCGTGCGCTGCTGCCCGGCAAGCGCCAGCAGCTCGTCCAGTCCGCCGGAAAATTCAGCGGTGCCGATATGATCGGCGTAGCCGCGAAACGAGGCGTTTCGCCAGGCGGTGTTGGGAGAATCCGGGCGTGGCCGGCGCCGGCCGCCCAGCGCGGGCAGCCAGCGATACGCGATGCCTCGCCCGGCAAGCGATTCGCGCAGCGCCGCCTGGGCGAACTGGGGCTGGCGCCGCGAGCCGGGGAAGCGTCGGACATCGGCGAGCGCCTCCAGCCGGTAGCCGGCGAGCAGGTCGAGGAAGCCATCCAGGGGGCGCGTGGAATGGCCTAGGGTCCAGACGGTCGGGGGCATTCTTCCAGGGCCGCATTACCAGCAAGTTGCGAGCCCCCTTCAGGGCATCAATGGCTTATGCGCTCCGACTCCCCTTGGTTCAGCGTGCGCTCCACAAGGCGCCCAGGCCCGTTTTCGACGTTGTAGGCCTGCGCCTTTTCGGGGTCGAGCCGCGGCGGCTTTTCGCTGCACGCGGTAAGCATTGTGAAAGCAAGGAGGGCGGCGAGGAGGTAAGGCATCGGATTTCTTTCTCAGGAAAGCGCTTCGCGCAGCTGGCTGCGCGCGCGGAAGGGGGTGCGGAACAGCGTCCGGTTGTGGCGCCGCATGAGCCGCGCGAAGGCCTCGGGCTTCATACCATCGAGGGCATGTCGCGGTACATCTGGCGGCGGTCTTCGATGCGCCGGACCCCAGCGAGGTTCTCGGCGGCAACCCGGGCCGCGTGGCGCTCTTCCTCGGCACCGATCGCGCCCGAGAACGTGACCACGCCTTCGCTGACATAGACGCTCGACATCCCGCGCCGCCACCACGGCTGGCGCTCGAGCTCGGCCAGCAGCAGGGCGCGGATCGCCTCGTCGCTGGGACGCGTCGCGCGGGTGGCGGCTTGCGGCGTCCGGGCCAGCGCCTGCACCAGGTTTGCCCGGCTGACGATGCCGGCCAGCCGCCCGGCCTCCACGACCGGAACGCGCTTGACCGCACGGCGCTCGAGCACGGTGGCCACCTCGGCCACCGACGTCTCGGGCGCGACCGTCGCCACCTCGCGCGTCATGATGTCGCGCGCCCGGCGCGCGTGCGACTTGATGTATTCCTCGATGGAGCGGTCGGCGCTGAACAGGCGCAGCCACCAAGAGCCCGACTGCGCGATGCAATCGGTGCCCAGCTCGTGCCGGTGCAGCAGGTCCGCCTCGCTCACGATGCCGACCAGGCGGCCGTCCTCGAGCACCGGCACGGCGCTGATGCGCCGCTCGAACAGCAGCGCGGCGATCTCGCTCACCGTGGTGTCGGGCGTTACGCTGATGACCGGCGTGGTCATGATGTCCTTGGCTTTCATGGTCTATCTCCTGGCTTGTCCAAAAGCTCCAGCAATGCGACGGCGTTGTTGTGCGCCGGGTCGCGCGCGCCGAAGAGCAGGGTGAGCGGCGTGCGCCGCCGCAGGTCTTCGAGCAGTCGAAGGATGTCCGGCCGCCGGGCGAGCTCCGCGCGGTACTTGCGGCAGAACGCTTTCCAGCGGCGCGGATCGTGGCCGAACCAGCGGCGCAGCGCGGCGCTCGGCGCGGCGTCCCTCAGCCACAGGTCCGCGCACGCAGAGCGGCGGCTGAGGCCGCGCGGCCACAGGCGGTCGACCAGCACGCGCAGCCCGTCGTCGGGGCTGGGCCTGTCGTAGACCCGCTTCAGCCTGATGCGCCGGCGTCTCATGCCGGGCATGTTCGGCCGGTTTCATGATCAAGTAAAACGAAACTTATTGGCCTTTCAATCCAGCTTTGCGCATACTTGGGAAATGGACATCGCACTGGCGCGCACCTTCCTCGAGATCGTGAACAGCGGCAACTTCGTGCGCGCGGCGGAGCGCCTGCACGTCACGCAGACCGCGGTGAGCGTGCGCGTGCAAACCCTCGAAGAGCTCCTGGGCGCGAAGCTTTTCGTGCGCAACAAGGCGGGCGCATCGCTTACGCCGGCGGGCGAGCAGTTCATGCGCTACGCGCCGCTGCTGGTGCAGATGTGGGAGCGGGCGCGCCACCAGGTGGCGGTGCCGCCGGGGCTGCGCGCGGTCGTGTCGGTCGGCGGCGAGCTCAGCCTGTGGAATCCGTTCCTGCTGGACTGGCTGGTGTGGATGCGGCGCAGCGCGACCCAGCTCGCCGTGCGCGCGCAGGTGCGCCTGCCGCAGGAGCTGATGAGCCAGGTCGCCGAGGGCGTCATCGACATCGCGGTCATGTACGCGCCGCAGCACCGTCCCGGCCTGAAGATCGAGCTGCTGATGAAGGAAAAGCTGGTGCTGGTGACCACCGCGCGGCGCAAGGCGGCCATGCCGCACGCCGAGGACTACGTCTACGTCGACTGGGGGCCGGACTTCGCCGCCCACCACAACCTCACCTATCCGCAGCTCTCCAATGCCGGCACCTACGTCGACCTGGGGCCGCTCGCCCTGCAGTTCATCCTGCGCGCAGGCGGCTCGGGCTACTTCCGCGCGCAGGCGGTCGCACCGCACCTGCGCAGCGGCCGCCTGAAGCCGGTGCGGGGCGCGCCCGAGTTCCTGTTTCCCGCCTACGCGGTCTATCCGGAGAGCGCGGACCCGAAGATCATCGCGCCTGCGCTCGCCGGGCTGCGCCACGTGGCCGCCGCCGTGAAGAAGTCATCCGCCGGAACGCGGCGCCGGCGCGTGTCATCCAATGCCTGACCTCCAAGTCGGAGAACCAGCCGTTCTGCAACAGCTCCCATGAGCTGACGGCGGGCGAGGAGCCCGGCACGCTTTACTCGTATGACGAAGAAGGAAAGCGCCACCAGCTGAAGGAAGCGCTTCCCGGAATCCGCTCGTTTTGAGTAGGCCGGCCGGCTTCGACTTCGACGCCGCCGCGGCGCTACGGTTACTAGAAAGCTGCGCGACGTTTTCGCTCGCGGCGAAGCGTTGGTATGAGCAAAAGTTGATCTAACGACCATTAAGTTTCGTTTTACTTGTTCATGCGCGGGGGCGAGCATCGCGCAAAGGAGAAAACCGCCCCATGGCCGAGCGTATGCAGCGTCTTTCCCGTCGCAGCTTCCTTCTCACCGCGGGCGCCGCCGCTGCCGCTGCGGCGTCCATTGCGGCGCGCAATGCCCCTTCTGTTTCATCCCCTGACAAGAGCAAGCGAGCGACGCGCGGCTATCGCGCCAGCGAGCACGTGAACCACTACTACCGCACGACCCAGGTCTGAGGAGGCCCGTAATGCTGCTCACCAGAAAAGCGACCCCCGGCACCGCCGCAAAACCCCGCCTCGCCCGCGCGATCGCCGGGATGCAGGCGCCGACCATGGACCGGCGCAGCTTCCTCAGGCGCTCGGGCGTAACCGCCGGCGCCGGAGCGCTGGCGGCCCAGCTGCCCTTCAGCCTCATCGGCAAGGCCGAGGCACAGGAGGCGCAGGCGAACAACGTGGAGGTCAAGCGCACCGTGTGCACGCACTGCTCGGTCGGCTGCGCCATCGACGCGGTGGTCGAGAACGGCGTCTGGGTGCGCCAGGAGCCGGTGTTCGACTCGCCGTTCAACCTCGGCGCGCACTGCGCCAAGGGCGCGGCGATTCGCGAGCACGGCATCAGCCACGACTCCCACCGGCTGAAGTACCCGATGAAGCTCGAAGGCGGCAAGTGGAAGCGCGTGAGCTGGGATCTGGCTTACGAGGAGATTTCCGAAAAACTGAAGAAAATAAAAGCCGAGTCGGGCCCCGACGCCACTTTCTGGATCGGCTCCTCCAAGCACAACAACGAGCAGTCCTACCTGCTGTGCAAGTGGGTGCGCCTGTTCGGCACCAACAACACCGACCACCAGGCGCGCATCTGCCACTCGACCACGGTAGCCGGCATCGCCAACACCTGGGGCTACGGGGCGATGACCAACTCGTACAACGACGAGCACCATTCGAAGTCGCTGCTGTTCTTCGGCTCGAACGCCGCCGAAGCGCACCCCGTGTCGATGCTGCACACGCTGCACGCCAAGGAGAACGGCTGCAAGATCATTGTCGCCGACCCGCGCTTCACGCGCACCGCCGCCAAGGCCGACAAGTACGTGCGGGTGCGCTCGGGCACCGATGTGGCGTTCCTGTTCGGCCTGCTCTACCACGTGTTCAACAACGGCTGGGAGGACAAGCAGTACATCCGCGAGCGCGTCTACGGCATGGACAAGGTGAAGCAGGAAGTCATGGCCAAGTACACGCCGGCGGCGGTGGAGGCGGTCACCGGCGTGCCGGAGAGGGAGATGTACGAGGTGGCCAAAATCCTCGCCGAGAACCGGCCGGGGATGATCATCTGGTCGATGGGCCAGACGCAGCACTCCAACGGCAACGCCGGGGTGCGCGCCAACGCGGTGCTGATGCTCGCGCTGGGCAACGTCGGCAAGCCCGGGGGCGGCTGCAACATCTATCGCGGCCACGACAACGTGCAGGGCGCCACCGACATCGGCCCGAACCCGGATTCGCTGCCGGGCTACTACGGCCTCGCGCCGGCCTCGTTCGCGCACTGGAGCCGGGTGTGGAACGTGGATCCGAAGTGGCTTGAAGCGCAATTTCCCGAAGGCACCATGCACAAGCCCGGCATCACCGTGTCGCGCTGGGCGGACGCGGTGCTGGAGAACAACGAGAACCTCGACCAGGGTCCGAACGTGCGGGCGGTGATCTACTGGGGCCATTCCCCGAACTCGCAGAGCCGCGGCATCGACATGGTGAAGGCGATGCAGAAGCTGGACCTGATGGTGGTGATCGACCCGTATCCCTCGGCGAGCGCGGCGATGTTCGCCATGGTGCGCAAGGACGGCGCCTACCTGCTGCCGGCCGCCACGCAGCTCGAGTGCGAGGGCAGCGTGACGGCTTCGAACCGCTCGTTGCAGTGGCGCGAGAAGGTGATCGACCCGATGTTCGAGTCGCGCACCGACCACATGATCATGTACCAGCTCGCGCAGAAGCTCGGCTTTGCCGACCAGCTGCTGGGCAAGAAGGACGGCAGGCAGAACATCCGCCTGAAGAAGGGCAAGGGCGGCATGGAGGAGCCCGACATCGAGGACATCACGCGCGAGTTCAACCGCGGGTGCTGGACCGTGGGCTACACCGGCCAGTCGCCCGAGCGGCTGCAGGCGCACATGCGCAACATGCATGTGTTCGACATAAAGACGCTGAAGGCCCGGGGCGGCAAGGATGCGAAGACCGGCTACGACCTCACCGGCGACTACTTCGGCCTGCCGTGGCCGTGCTATGGCACCGCGGAGATCAAGCACCCGGGCTCGCCCAACCTGTACGACACCACGCGCCACGTCATGGACGGCGGCGGGACCTTTCGCGCCAACTTCGGCATCGAGAAGGACGGCGTGAACCTGCTCGCCGAGGACGGCGTGCACTCCAAGGGCTCGGACATCACTACCGGGTATCCGGAGTTCGACCATGTCCTGCTGAAGAAGCTGGGCTGGTGGGAAGAGCTCAGCGCCGAAGAGAAGGCCGAGGCCGAGGGCAGGAACTGGAAAACCGACCTCTCCGGCGGCATTCAGCGCGTGGCGATGAAGCACGGCTGCAACCCGTTCGGCAACGCCAAGGCGCGCGCGGTGGTCTGGAACTTCCCGGACGGGGTGCCGCTGCACCGCGAGCCGATCTATTCGCCCAAGCCCGACCAGGTCGAGAAGTGGCCCACCCACGAGGACGTGAAGAGCCTCTGGCGCCTGCCGACCCTGTTCAAGAGCGTGCAGCAAAAGGCCGTGGCCGACAGGGCGTACGAGAAGTTCCCGCTCATCCTCACCAGCGGCCGCATCACGGAGTACGAGGGCGGCGGCGAGGAGACGCGCTCCAACCCGTGGCTGGCCGAGCTGCAGCAGGACTGCTTCGTCGAGATCAATCCCAAGGCCGCCGCCGACCGCCACGTGCGCAACGGCGAGTTCGTGTGGGTGAGCACCCCCTCGGGGGCGAGGATCAAGGTGAAAGCGCGCGTAACCGAGAGCGTGGGGCCGGATACCTGCTTCATCCCGTTCCACTTCTCCGGCTGGTGGCAGGGGCAGGACATGCTGCCGTATTACCCCGAAGGCGCGGCGCCGATCGTGCGGGGCGAGGCGGTGAACACGGCCACGACGTACGGCTACGACATCGTCACCATGATGCAAGAAACCAAGACGACCCTCTGTCAGGTCGCAAGAGCATAAGGAGGCCACCATGGCAAGAATGAAATTCCTCTGCGACGCCGAGCGCTGCATCGAGTGCAACGGCTGCGTCACCGCCTGCAAGCAGGAGAACGAGGTGCCCTGGGGCGTCAACCGCCGCCGCGTGGTCACCATCAACGACGGCGTGGTGGGGGCGGAGAAATCCATCTCGGTCGCCTGCATGCACTGCTCGGATGCGCC
>DATACE010000211.1:0-6186 GCA_036259215.1 Burkholderiales bacterium
CGCGCCGTTGCCGGCGAGGGTGCGCAGGTCGAGGCGATCCTGCAGCAGGCGCAGTCGCTGGGGCTCGAGGTCCACCACCGTGATGTCGTTTTGCTCGGACACGAGGCTTTCCGCCACCGACGCGCCTACCTGGCCGGCGCCAAGGATCACGATTTTCATTCCTCGCGCCTTCCGACCGGCAGGCCAAGGGCCTTCAGCTTGCGGTACAGGTGAGTGCGCTCGAGCCCCGAGCGGTCGGCGACGCGCGACATGCTGCCGTGCTCGCGGGCAAGCAGGTGCTCGAAGTAGACGCGCTCGAAAGCCTCGCGCGCCTCCCTATAGGGTCGATCCAGCAACACTTCGGGCAGGGTGCCGGGCGTGGCGCGCGCCGCAAGCGCACGCTCCACGTCCTCGAGCTGCACCTCCTCGCCGAGCGAGCCGAGCGCGAGGTCCTTCACCACGCTTTCCAGCTCTACAAGGTTCCCCGGCCAGGCGTAGTGGCGCAAGGCGTTGAGGGCGGCGATCGCCAGGCGGCGCGGCGGGCAGGCGCGGCTTTCAACGAGTTGCGCGAGCATCAGCGAGGCGAGGTCCGGCACGTCCTCGGCAAACTCGCGCAACGGCGGAAGCCGCAAGGTGAGCTCGCTTAGCCGCGCGGCGAGGTCCGGGTCGAAATCATGCTTTTCGGCCAGCGTGCGCATGTCGAGCGGCGAAAAGCACACCAGCCGCGCCTTGTGCTTCTCCGCCCGCGCCAGCAGGAACTCCAGGCTGCGCTGCTCGGCGCGTCCCAGGCGCGTGAGGTCCGGCAGGAACAGGATGCCGCCGGCCGCCTTCCCGAGCAGCTCCGAGGGCGCCTCGCCGAGCAGCTCGGCGCCGGAAAGGAATGGCGCGGCCGGTGCCGCCAGCAGCCGCGCGAACAGCTCGGGCCGCATGCCGCGCTCGCCGCGCAGCAGCAGCGGCGCGGCCGATTGCGCGAGCTGCGCCAGGCGCTTCTTTACGTCCGCGAGCGCGGCCGATCGCCCGAGCGCCGCCAGCGCGAGTCGCGGCGCAGCGGCCGCTTCGGGGCTACGCAGCGCGCGCTTCACCGTCGTCAGGAGCCGCTGCAGGGCGATCGGTTTCTCCAGGAAGTCGAGCGCGCCGATGCGCGTTGCCTCGACCGCGGTCTCGATGGTGGCATGGCCGGACATCATGACGACCGGCATGGTGAGCTGCCCGCTCGCCGCCCACTCCTTCAGCAGCGTAATGCCATCCGTATCCGGCATCCAGATATCGAGCAGCACGAGGTCGGGCCGGCCGCCTTCACGCATCCGGCGCGCTTCCCCTGCGCTCTCGGCGAGCATCACCTGGTGCCCCTCGTCCGCGAGGATTTCGGAGAGAAGCTCCCGGATGCCGATCTCGTCGTCCACCACGAGTATCTGCGCCATGCGCTAGGCCGCCTTCGCGAGAGGCAGCAGGACGCTGACCGAGGCGCCGCGGTTCGGGCGGTTCTCGATTGCCACGCTGCCGTGGTGCTCGTCGACGATCTTCTTCACGATCGCGAGGCCCAGCCCGGTACCCCGCGGCTTGGTAGTGACATAGGGCTCGAAGATACGGGCCATCAGCTCCTCCGGGAAGCCACCGCCGTGGTCCGACACGGCCAGGCGCACCTTGTCGCCTTCGAGCTGCGTGCGGACCTCGATGGCGGCGGTGGTCTGCTTCGCGTTCTCATGGGAATCCTGAGCGTTCTGCACGAGGTTGTGGATGACCTGCCGGATCTGGGCGCCGTCGGCCCACACCGGGGGTAGGCCCTCTGCCAGGCGCTTGGCGATCGGCACGCGGGTGCTCTCGTACAGGGCAAGCACGTCGTTGACAAGCGCATTGAGGTCCAGCCGCGCAGGGGCGGGGGCGGGCAGCCTCGCGTAATCGCGAAAGTCGTCGACCATGGCCTTCAGGGCGGCCACCTGGCTAACGATGGTGCCGGTGGCACGCCTGAGCGTCTCGGCGTCATCGCGCGACAGCCGCTCAGCGAGCTTCATCTCCAGCCGCTCCGCGGACAGCTGGATCGGTGTAAGCGGGTTCTTGATCTCATGAGCAAGGCGCCGCGCTACCTCGGCCCATGCGGTGGCGCGCTGCGCCTGGATGAGCTGCGTGATGTCGTCGAACACCACCACGTAGCCCCCACCGGTGACCTGCGGAAGGCGCGCCCCGCGCGCGTGCACTGCCTTGCCGTCCTTGAATGACAGGTCAAGCTGCCACTCTTTTGCGGCAGTTTCGCCGAAATGCTCGCGCATGCGCTGCGCGAATTCCGGCAATTCGCCCCCGAGAATGGCGCGGGCGCCGTGGTTGGACAGGGTCAGCTCGAGCTCATGGTCGAACACCAGCACGCCCGCCGAAAGATTCGCGAGGATGCTCTCGAGGTGCGATTTCGCCGCCTCCACGGCGGCGCGGCTCGACTCCATGCCGCGGCGCGCCTCGTCGAGCTGGCGCGTCATGGAATTGAACGACTCTGTCAGAACGCCCAGCTCGTCGCGGCTCGTCACCGGCGCCGGGCGCGAGAAATCGCCTCGCGCCACCGCCTGCGTGGCCTGGGCGAGATGCGCCAGCGGCTCGGCGATCAGGTTGGACTGGGTGACCGCAATGGCAACCGCCACGAAAAGCGCCATGAGCAGGGCGAAGCTCAGCGCCACCACGTAAATGCGCTTCAGACCTTCGCGCGAGATGGCGAGCTCACGATAGTCGCGGTAGGCGGCTTCCACTGCCTCGGCGCTGCGAGCGAACGAGGGCGACACGCCGTCGCGCAGCTGCAGGAAGCGCGGCTCGTCGGCCAGTCCCGGGGAGTCGAGCGGCATGAGCACCCGCAGCGACAGCGGGCGCCCGGCGGCCAGGTCGATGGCCGTATGCCCGCGGTTGGCGCGAGCCTGGCGCAGCACGTCCCGGCCCGGCAGATCCGGGACGAACTTGTTCACGTCGGCGCTCGCGCTCGCAACCAGCCCGCCATTCGCCGTGACGATCACCGCTTCCTCGACGCCCACCTGGGCGCGCAACCGCTCCAGGCGCGCGGCGAGGTTGCCGGGGGAGCGCTCCGCCAGGTCGAGCGACATCGCGCGCGCCTTGCCCTGCAGCTCGGCCATCATCTGGTCGATCGCCTGCTGCCCCAGCGTAATGCCGCCTTCGAGCGCGGCGTCCACCTTGACGTCGAACCACGATTCGATGGAGCGCGTCAGGAACTGGACCGATACCGCATAGACCAGCAACCCCGGCACCACCGCCAGCAGCGCGAAGCGCGCCAGCAGCCGCAAGGTGAGCCGGCTGCCGAAGACCCGGGCGCGGTAGCGCCTCGCCATGGACACCAGCTGGTAGGCAAGCAGCCCGGCCAGCAGGGCGGCGAGGGCGGCATTCAATGCGAGCAGCAGCGGGTAATGGCGCTCGAGCAGCCCGGTGTCGCCGCTGGCAGTGGCGAGAAGGAACAGGCCGAGCGCCGCAACTGTGCCGCCTACGATGAGCAGCAGCTTCATCGCGCCGGCGCTCCCGGAAGCTCGCGCGTTTCGACCGGCGCCGGCGCCTGCTCCAGCGCCTCTACCGTGAATCGATACCATGGCGACTCGAGATGCAGCTCGCGCCCGGTGAGCGCGCTCAGCTGGAACGGCTTGGGCAGCATCGACGCGTCATGACGCATGCGCACCGCCGCCTGGTAATCGCCGCCGGACAGGACCACGCTGCGATCGACGACCAGCCAGTTGCGTATCCGCTTGAGCACGTTTAGCGCTTCCTCGAGCGAGGCGAAGTTCTGATGCAACAGACCGGTCGACAGCCGGTATTGCCGTGACAGCGCATGATAGGACAGCCTTGCTTGCAGGCGGCGGGTCGCGGTGGTGTCGTCCCACCAGTACCAGCGCGACCGCGTCAGCTCGAAGTCCACCCGGAAGTACAGAGGCACGCCATTGACGACGATGTCGGCAAGCCGTGGCGTCAGATCAAACGCGAAGTCGGCGTCGAGGACCAGTCCCGCTTCGGTGGCCCGAAGGCTCGCCGCGCGCACCTCGATCTCGTCGGCGCGCACCCCGGGTGCGGCGAGCGACGCGAGCACCACGGCAAGCCCGGCAAATAAGGCGATGCGGCGCATCGCGACGTCGCCTCAGGCCTTCTGGATCAGGGCGTAGTAGAAGCCGTCGTGCTCCGGCCCGGGCAGGCTTTGCGCCGGCCGGCCATCGGCAAGCGGCTCACGACTTGCGCCAGCCGCGCGCATGACGAACGCCTCCACCAGCTCCTCGTTTTCCTGCGGAAACACCGAGCAGGTGACATATAGCAATTTACCACCCGTGGCGAGCACCCGCCAAAGCGCGTCGAGAATGGCACCCTGACGCGCGGCAAACTGCGGTATGTCGCTCGCCCGCCGCAGCCACTTGACGTCGGGATGGCGCCGCGCCACCCCGGACGAAGAGCAGGGAACGTCCGCCAGAATACGCTCGAAGGGCACGCCGTCCCACCAGGCGTCCAGACGGGTGCAATCGGCGGTCTGCACGGTCCCTTTCAATCCCAGGCGCTCGAAATTGCCCGCGATCCTGGTGCTGCGCTGGGCATCGGCGTCGAGCGCTGTAAGGGAGACATCCGCGCTCTCGAGAATATGCGCGCTTTTCCCGCCGGGCGCGGCGCAAGCGTCGAGCACCCGCTGGCCGGCGGCAAGCTCGAGGCAGCAGGCCGCCCGCTGCGCACCGGCATCCTGGACCGAGACCTCGCCTTGCGCGAAACCGGGCACTCGGTCCACGGGCAGCGGCTGCTCGAGCAGCAAGGCGCCGCCGGCGAGCTTTCGCGCCGCGATGCCGGCCGACGCCAACCGCTCGGCGTATCCGTCCACGCCGGCTTTGCGCCGGTTGACCCGCAGGGCCATCGGCGGGTGGTCGTTGCCTGCGGCCAGTGCCGCCTCCCAGTGCTGGGGATAGGCCGACTGCAGGGCCTCGATCCACCAAGCCGGGTGCTGGTAATGCGCCTGCGCGTCGCAGCGCAGCCGAGCCTCCAGGACGCCTCGCTCCCGCAGATAGCTGCGCAGCAGGCCGTTGACATAGCCCTTCGCGTTCCAGCGCTCGAGCAGTCCGCACGCCCGCACGGCCTGGTCGACGACCGTATATTCGGTGTAGCGGCCGCAGTCGAGCGCGTACAGCGAGCACCATAGTAGCGCCTGCACCAGGACATCGGGCTCGCCGCGGCGCGACAGCTCCCGCACGATCGCCTGCACGCGGCCATAACGACGCAGGGTCCCGTGCGTGAGGTCGAGCAGCGCGGCACGCGGCGCTGCGATGCGCACGTCGGCGAGGCTGCCCCCGCCCGCCACGCGGGCAACCAGCCGGGCGGCTTCCCGCAGCTCCTCCGCCAGCGTCGCGGCCTTCATCCGAAGCGCGTGCCCGCCGACAGCGGCCGGCCGCGCAGAAAATCGCGGGCAGCCAGGCGCCGGCCGCCGGCACGCTGCAGCTCGTCTATGCGAAGCGCTCCGTTCCCGCACGCGACGGTCAGCTCTCCCGTGGCCCCGATTACGCTGCCCGGCGCGCCCTCGCCCTGCACCGCGCGCGCACGCCATACGCGAATCGGCTCCCCGGCAAGCGAGGTCGCGGCCGGATGATAGGCCCGCACCGCGCGCTCGAGCTGCGGCGCGTCCTGCGTCCAGTCAATAAGCGCCTCGTGCTTTCTGATCTTGTGGGCGTAGGTGGCGCCGCTTTGCGGCTGGGGAATGGCCCGGGACAGGCCTGCGGCTATGTCCGCCAGCGCTTCAACGATCATTTCGCCGCCAAGGGCAGCCAGCTTATCCTCCAGCGTCGAGGCATCATCTTCCGGGAGGATCGGTACCGCGCGTTGCGCCAGCACCGGCCCCGTGTCCAACCCGGCATCCATCTGCATGATGGAAATCCCGGTCTGAGCATCGCCTGCGAGAAGCGCCCGCTGGATGGGGGCAGCGCCGCGCCAGCGCGGCAGGAGGGATGCATGGATGTTGATGGCGCCGCAGCGGGCAATATCGAGCAGCGCCTGGGGGAGGATCAAACCGTAGGCTGCGACGACCAAGGCTTCAGGCTTGGCAGACCGCACTCGCTGCAGGCTTTCAGGGTCCTTGAAAGTGCTGGGCTGGAAAACTTCCAGCCCGTGGGCTTGCGCCAAGCGCTTCACCGGACCGGCGGCGGGACGCAAGCCTCGCCCGGCCGGCCGATCGGGCTGCGCCATGACCAGGGGAACTTCGTGACCGGC
>DATACE010000212.1:0-5345 GCA_036259215.1 Burkholderiales bacterium
GTGTTCTTCATCCTCACCGTGGCGGCCGCGGAGTCGGCCATCGGCCTCGCCATCCTGGTGGTGCTCTTCAGGAACCTCAACACCATCGACGTCGAAGACCTGGATTCGCTCAAGGGATGACACCAAAAAGGCAGGGATGAAAGCCCTCTACCTCCTGATTCCGCTGGCGCCGCTCTTCGGAGCAGTGGCGGCGGGGCTCTTCGGCAAGGCGATCGGCCGCGCGGGTGCGCACTGGGTCACGATTGCCTGCGTTTTCATTTCCTTCTTGGCTTCCTGCTGGGTGTTGATAGATGTCCTGAACGGCAACACCTTCAACGGCAGCGTCTACACCTGGATCACGATGGGCGAAACGCGCCTGGAGATCGGCTTTCTCATCGACCGGCTCTCGGCGCTCATGATGGTGGTCGTCACCTTCGTGTCGCTGATGGTGCACGTCTACACCATCGGCTACATGGCCGAGGACCCGGGCTACCAGCGCTTCTTCGCCTACATATCGCTGTTTACCTTTTCGATGCTGATGCTGGTGATGGCCAACAACTTCCTGCAGCTGTTTTTCGGCTGGGAGGCGGTGGGCCTGGTGTCCTACCTGCTGATCGGCTTCTGGTACACGCGCGAGAGCGCGATCTACGCCAATCTCAAGGCGTTCCTGGTGAACCGTGTCGGCGACTTCGGCTTTCTCCTGGGCATCGGCCTGGTGCTGGCGCAGTTCGGCTCGCTCGATTACCTGGAGGTGTTCGGCAAGGCGGGCGCTTCGTCCCAGATCACCCTCATCTGCCTGCTGCTGTTCGTCGGCGCGATGGGCAAGAGCGCGCAGTTCCCGCTGCACGTGTGGCTGCCCGACTCCATGGAGGGGCCCACGCCGATCTCAGCGCTGATTCATGCGGCGACCATGGTGACCGCGGGCATTTTCATGGTGGCGCGCATGTCGCCGCTGTACGAGCTTTCCGAAACGGCCCGCTCCGTGGTTTTGATGGTCGGAAGCATTACGGCATTGTCGATGGCGCTGGTGGCGCTCACCCAGTTCGACATCAAGCGCGTGGTGGCGTACTCGACGCTGTCGCAGCTGGGGTACATGACCGCGGCGCTGGGCGCCTCGGCCTACTCGGCCGCCATGTTCCACCTCATGACCCACGCCTTCTTCAAGGCGCTGCTGTTCCTCGCCGCGGGCTCGGTCATCATCGCCCTGCACCACGAGCAGGACATGCGGCGCATGGGCGGGCTCAAGCGCCACATGCCCTGGACCTACTGGACGCTGCTGGTGGGTGCCATCGCCTCGGCCGGCATTCCATTTTTCTCCGGGTTCTACTCCAAGGACGCGATCATCGCCGCCATCAGCCAGTCGGACACGCCCGGCGCGCTGTTCGCATACCTCTGCGTGACGGCCACGGTGTTCGTGACGGCCGCCTACACCTTCCGCCTGGTGTTCATGGCTTTCCACGGCGCGCCGCGCTTCGACGCCGCGCACCCGCCGCACGAGTCGCCCGCCGTGGTGACGGTGCCGCTGGTGCTGCTCGCGATCCCGTCGGTGGTGGCGGGGTATTTCGTCGGGCCGGTGGTCTACGGCGCGTTCTTCGGCCCGGCGGTGCCGCCGACGGCGGGCGAGTTCCACGGCGTCTGGCAGTTCACCCTGCACGGCTTCATCACGCTGCCTTTCTGGCTGGCGGTGGCGGGCATCGCGACCGCCTGGCTGCTCTACCTGAAAAGGCCCGACCTGCCCGGGCGCGTGGCCAGGGGCTTCGGCCCGCTGTACGCCATCGTCGAGCGCAAGTACGGCTTCGACGAGCTGTATTCGCGCGTGTTCGCCGGGGGTACGCGCCGGCTTGGGCGCGGCTTCTGGCGCGGCGGCGACCAGACCGTGATCGACGGGCTGATGGTGAACGGCACGGCGCGCGTGGTCGGCTGGTTCTCCGGCGTGATCCGCCTGATCCAGTCCGGGCTGCTGAACCAGTACGCGGTGGCGATGCTGTTCGGCCTTTTGGTGCTCACCTTCTGGATGCTGCGCTAGATGCTGCTTTCGCTTGCCATCTGGATTCCGATCGCCGCAGGCCTCGTAGTGCTTGCCGCGGGCGGCGATGCAAGGGCGCCGCTGCAGCGCTGGATCGCGCTCGCCGGCGCGGTGCTCGGCTTCCTGGTCACGCTGCCGCTCTACACCGGCTTCGACGCCCGCGACGCGGGCTTCCAGTTCGTCGAGCAGATCGTCTGGATCGAGCGCTTCAACATCCACTACCACCTGGGGGTGGACGGTATCTCGCTGCTGTTCGTCCTGCTGAACAGCTTCATCACCGTGCTGGTGGTGGTCGCCGGCTGGAGCGTGGTGGAAAGCCGGGTAGGGCAGTACAACGCCGCCTTCCTCATCCTGTCCGGGCTGCTGAACGGCGTGTTCTCGGCGCTCGACGGGGTGCTGTTCTACGTGTTCTTCGAGGCGACGCTGATCCCGATGTTCATCATCATCGGCGTGTGGGGCGGCCCTAACCGGGTGTATGCGGCGCTAAAGTTCTTCCTCTACACGCTCGCCGGCTCGCTGCCGATGCTCATCGCTCTGCTGTACCTCTACAACAAATCCGGGGGCAGCTTCGCCATCCTCGACTGGCACCGCCTGCCGCTCGCGCTCACCGCGCAGATCCTGCTGTTCTTCGGCTTCCTGTTCGCCTTCGCGGTGAAGGTGCCGATGTGGCCGGTGCATACCTGGCTGCCCGACGCGCATACCGAGGCGCCCACCGGCGGCTCGGTGGTGCTCGCCGCCATCTTGCTGAAGCTCGGCGCCTACGGCTTCGTGCGCTTCTCGCTGCCCATCCTGCCGGACGCCTCGAAGGAGCTCGCCTGGCTGATGATCGCGCTGTCGCTGGTCGCCGTGGCCTACATCGGGCTGGTGGCGCTGGTGCAGACCGACATGAAGAAGCTCATCGCCTACTCGTCGATCTCGCACATGGGCTTCGTCACCCTGGGCTTCTTCGTGTTCAACCCCTACGGCGTGGAAGGCGGCCTGGTGCAGATGATCTCGCACGGCTTCGTCTCGGCCGCCCTGTTCCTGTGCGTCGGCGTGCTCTACGACCGCATGCACACGCGCATGATCGCCGACTACGGCGGCGTGGTGAACACCATGCCCAAGTTCGCCGCGCTGATGATGCTGTTCGCCATGGCGAACGCCGGGCTGCCGGCCACCAGCGGCTTCGTCGGCGAGTTCATGGTGATCATGGGCGCCATGCAGGCCAACTTCTGGCTGGCGCTGGTCGCCGCCACCACGCTTATCTGGGGAGCGGCCTACACGCTGTGGATGTACAAGCGCGTGATCTTCGGCGCGGTGGCCAATGAGCGCGTCGCCGCGCTGCAGGATCTCAACGCGCGGGAGCTCCTGATTCTCGGCCTGCTGGCCGCCGCGGTGCTGTTCATGGGCGTCTATCCGCTGCCGTTCACCGAGGTGATGCACGCCTCGGTGAGCGAGCTGCTGCGCCACCTTTCGGTCTCCAAGCTATGAGCTGGACCGCCGCCGCCGACCACCTGCCCGCGCTTCCCGAGGTGCTGCTGCTGGTGGGCGCCTGCGTGCTGATGATCGCCGACGCACGCTCGGCCGATCGGCGCCTGGGCTACTGGATCGCGCAGGCCACGCTTGCCGCCTGCTTTCTCGCCACCCTCTGGGTGCTGGACGTTTCCGACGGGCGCAAGTACTACATTTTCAGCGACCTTTTTGTCGCCGACACGCTGTCGCACCTGCTGAAGGCCACCTGCTACATGGCGGTGTCGGCCGCGCTGGTCTACTCGCGCCAGTACCTGCTTGACCGCAACCTGCTGCGCGGCGAGTTCATCAGCCTGCTGCTGTTCTCGCTGCTGGGCATGATGGTCCTCATCAGCGCGAACAGCTTCATTACGGTTTACCTGGGGCTCGAGCTGATGTCGCTCTGCCTGTACGCGCTGGTCGCGCTGAACCGCGAGTCGGCGCAGGCCACCGAGGCGGCGATGAAGTACTTCGTGCTGGGCGCGCTGTCCTCCGGCCTGCTGCTCTACGGCATGTCCATGATCTACGGCGCCACCGGGACTTTGACGATTCCGGAAGTGGCGAGTCGGATCGGACCATTGGCGAAGAATGTTGCGGACCAGGACTTCCTGGTATTCGGGCTGGTGTTCGTGGTCGCCGGCGTGGCCTTCAAGATTGGCGTGGTGCCGTTCCACATGTGGATCCCGGACGTCTACCACGGCGCGCCGACCCCGGTGACGCTGGTAATCGGCTCGGGACCCAAGATCGCCGCCTTCGCCATGGCGATGCGGCTGCTGGTGAATGCGCTGCCGGCGCTGGCGGCCGACTGGCAGCAGATGCTGGCGCTGCTCGCGCTCCTGTCGATCGCGCTGGGCAACATCACCGCCATCGCGCAAAGCAACCTGAAGCGCATGCTCGCCTACTCGGCGATCGCCAACATGGGCTTCCTGCTGCTGGGCCTGCTGTCGGGCGTGGTGGAGGGCAACACGCTCAACCGCGAGCAGGCTTACAGCGCCGCGCTGTTCTACATCATCACCTACGCCATCATGACGGTCGGCGCCTTCGGCATGCTGCTCCTGCTGTCGCGCGCCGGCTTCGAGTGCGAGCGGCTGGAGGACATGCGCGGCCTGAACCGGCGCAGCCCGTGGTACGCCGGCATGATGATGATCCTCATGCTGTCGCTCGCCGGCCTGCCGCCTACGGTGGGCTTCTACGCCAAGCTGGTGGTGCTTTCCGCCGCGGTGGACGCCGGCTGGATCTGGCTGGCGGTGGCGGCGGTGATCCTTTCGGTAGTGGGCGCGTTTTACTACCTGCGCATCGTCAAGCTGATGTACTTCGACGAGCCGGTCGACACGGCGCCGGTGTCGGGCGCCTTCGGCGCGCGCGTGCTGCTGTCGGCCAACGGCCTGGCGGTCCTCGCTTTCGGCATCTTCCCGGGCAGCCTGATGGGGCTGTGCTACCTCGCCATCGCCACGCTTTGAAAGACCTCACCGAGCACTGCGTTTCCACCGAGCAGGTGTTCGACGGCGCGCTGCTCAAGGTGCACCGGGACACGGTGCGCCTGCCCGACGGCAGCACCGGCGGGCGCGAATACATCCGGCACCCCGGGGCGGTGGCCATCGTGCCGCTGTTCGACGACGGCCGTGTGCTACTCGAGCGGCAGTTCCGCTACCCGCACCGCCGCGAGTTCATCGAGATCCCCGCCGGCAAGCTGGAGCCGGGCGAGCCGCACCTGGACACCGCGAAACGCGAGCTGCTGGAGGAAACCGGCTACGTGGCGCAGGAGTGGACGCATCTGGGCGTGTTCCACACCGCCATCGCCTATACGGACGAGGCGATCCAGCTCTACGTCGCGCGCAAGCTGTCCCCGGGC
>DATACE010000213.1:0-9249 GCA_036259215.1 Burkholderiales bacterium
CCGAAGGCCGCGAAGACGCCCAGCACCACGATGTCCCCGGCGTCCAAGGCTCGATCGAAAGACGCTGCCCTGAGCGCCGCCACGACCAGCACGCCGAACGCAGCGAGCCCGATGCGAAGCAATACCGCACCCACTGCCCTCTCGCCTGCATGGACCTTGTGCCGGCCGTCCATGGAAAAAATCGGGCTCTGACTCCGATTAGCGGCTGCTGCCGATGAGATCGGAGATCATCAGCTCGGGCGCGATGCCCTCGGCCTCGGCGGCGTCGAAGTTCAGCTCGATCTTGATGCCGTTCGGGTCGTGGAAGAAAAGCTGGAACAGCGCCTGCCCGTTGGCGCGCCGCTGCCGGAAGCTGATGTTTTCTTTCTTGAGATGCTCCAGCATGCCGCGCAGGCCGGTGGCGCGGAAGGCGATATGGTCGACGGCGCCGGTTCCCTGCTCCGAGGCTTGCGAGGTCCGGCCGAGGTACTGCTTCTGGATGTCGCCCGCCATCTTCGCGCTCGGGCCGATGTGCACCACGTCGGCTGCGCCGAGGTACATCCAGTGCACAGGGAAGCCGAAGTCGGGATGCGGGCCGGCGGTCATGCCCAGCACGCGCGCGTACCAGTCGCGCGTGGCGTCGATGTCGTCGGCGGCCACCAGGAAGTGCTCGATATGGGATAAAGGCATGCACTAATATATATCGAGGAGGAGGAGCGATGCATATAGCCGACGCGAAGCGCCTGACGGCCGCCGGGGCGCGCAAGGCCGCGGACACCGCCGTGGTCCGCGCCCGCGAGGCCGGCCTGGCCGTCACCGTTGCCGTGGTGGACTCGGGCGGGCACCTGATGGTCCTCGAGCGCATGGACGGCGGCAAGTTCCACACCGTGCATTCGGCCACCACCAAGGCGGTGTGCGCGGCTTCCAACAAGCGAAACACCGGCTCCAAGGGCGCCGTGGGCCAGTCGCTCGACGTGGCGCACGCCCTGGGCCTCGCGCTCGCGGCCGGCCCGCAGCGCTGGACCGCGATGGAAGGCGGCTGGCCGATCATGGCCGGCGGCGAATGCATCGGCGGGGTCGGCGTGGCCGGCGGCAACTGGGAGTTCGACGAGCAGGCGGCGCGCGAAGCGGCCGAGTCGGTGAAATGAAAGTCGCCTGCCTGGGCATGGGGTGGTGGTCGGACGTGCTGGCCGACGCCATTCAGCGCTCCGGCAAGCTGACCATCGCCGCGTGCTTCAGCCGCTCGAAGGACAAGCGCGAGAAATTCGCCGCCAGGTACGGATGCAAGGCGGCCGGGTCCTACGATGAGATCCTCGCGGACAAGAGCATCGAGGCGGTGATCAACACTACGCCGAACGCCACGCATCTGGAGACCACGCGCGCGGCCGCGGCGGCCGGCAAGCACGTGTTCCTGGACAAGCCGATCGCCAATACCATCGCCGACGCGCGCGCCATCACCCAGGCGTGCCGCGAGGCCAAGGTGGTGCTGGCGCTGGGCTACCAGCGGCGGCGCGAAAGCCATTTTCGCTACATCAAGCAGAGAATCCAGGAGTTCGGGAAGCTGGTGAATGCCGAGGCCAACATCAGCCGCGACCGGCTCGGGCAGATCGACCTCAATTCCTGGCGCTATACCGCCGAAGGCATGCCCGGCGGCGTGATGCTGCAGATTGGCATCCACTACACCGACGTGCTGGAGTACCTGCTCGGGCCGGTGAAGGCGGTGAGCGGGCGCTTCGTGCGCCTGGTGCTGCCGGGGGACAACCCGGACGTGGCGAGCCTGATCCTCGAGCACGAGAACGGCGCCCTCTCCACCCTGAACGCGAGCTACGCCTCGGCCTCCGAGTACTACCTGATGAACCTCTACGGCAAGGAAGCGAGCGCCTATTACGACCTGCACCAGGGCCTGCGCATCCTGAAGCGCGGCAGCAAGGCCTCCACGCCGGTGCCCACGCATAAGAACGACCCCATCGTGGAAGAGCTGGAGGAGTTCGCGCGCGCGGTGCGCGGCGAAACCGAGCCCGAAATGGACGGCGAGCGCAGCACCGCGTCGCTCGCCGTGATCCTCGCCGGCATCCGCTCGGCGAAGGAAGGACGCAGCGTCCAAGTCAAGGAGATCCTCGCATGAGACTGCCCCTGCTTTTGCTGGTCATGGTGGCGACGGGCGCGATGGCGCAAGAAGCGCCTTATCCGCAGCGCGCGCCGGTGGAGATCACGGTGCTGTTTCCCGCCGGCTCGTCCGCCGATGTCACCGCGCGCATGCTCGCCGACGGCATGAGCCGGCACCTGAACCAGAAGGTGCTGGTGGTGAACCGCCCCGGCGCGGGCGGCGCCATCGGCTACAAGTACGTGCAGGCGCAAAAGCCCGACGGGTACTCCCTGGTGTGGAACTCCAACTCCATTTCCACCACCTTCCATTCGGGGCAGCTGCCGTTCGACTATCGCGCGTTCGACGCGGTGGCGCGGGTGCTGGTGGAGTCGGTGGTGCTCGCGGTCAAGGCCGATGCCGGCTGGCGCACGCTCGGCGAGCTGGTCGCCGAGGCGAAGGCCAAGCCCAAGGCGGTGAGCGTCGGGCATTCGGGCATCGGCAGCCATACGCACATCTCGCTCGCCGCCCTGTTCCGCGCCACCGGCGTCGAGGTCAACGAAGTGCCCTTCGGCGCCGCGCAGGTGGTGCCCAGCCTGCTCGGCGGCCACGTCGGCGCCATCGTGCAGTTCCCGGCCGCGCTGGCCGGCCCGGTGAAGCAGAAGCAGGTGCGCCTGCTCGCCGCCCTCACCCAGAGCCGCGATCCCGCCTGGCCGGAGGTGCCGACCGCGCGCGAGCAGGGCTTCGACGTGGCGCTCGACGCCTGGCGCGGCATCGCGGTGCCCAAGGGAACGCCGCCAAGCGTGGTCGGCATGCTGGAGGAATCCATCCGCAAGGCCGTCCAGTCGGCCGAATTCGAGAAGGCCAGCGCGAACCTGGGCGTGCGGCCGGCGTTCCTGCCGGCGGCGCAGTTCAGCGACCTGATTTCGAAGGAGGACGCTTCCTTGTCGCGCCTGATGCAGCTGATCGGTCTGAAGAAGTAGCCTCCGCGATCAGCTTGCCGCAGTTGCTGTCCTGGCCCTTGCCTTCCTTGAACAGGGGCAGCACGGCGAGCAGCGGGTTGATGATGCCCAGCACCAGCGCCCCCACGCCCTTGGCGGCGAGCTTGCCCACGTCCGGGGAGACCTGCGGCTTGCTGAAGGTGCCCTGGACGTAGAGCGGGCTGTTCAGCGAGGCGATGCTGCTGTCCTTGGGCTTGGGGCTGAGCCTCAGGTCCATCTGCTCGTTGTGCAGGTTCACCACGCCGCCGCCGTCGACCCGCACCACCGTCGTGTCGATCACGAAGGCGTTGGTCTGCATGAGGCCGTCTTTCACCGCGAAGTCGGCGATGGCGCAGCGGATGTCGATGTTCTCGTCGCCCTTCAGCTTGACCGCCGCGATGTCCCACAGGTCGAGCGCCACGAGCTCCATCATGAAGCGGCTGATGCGCCCGCCGTCCATGAAGACGCCGATCTTGCCGTTGGCGCCGGCGAGCATGCGGCTCACGGAGTTGCCGCTGCCGGTGAGCTCGATGATCCCCGTGAGATCGCCCACCGAGCCCTTGGCCTGCTTCAGCGTGGGGAAAAGCTGCGCGAGCTTCAGGCTTTCCACGTTCATCTTCACGTCCGCACGGATGGTGTCCCTGCTGCCGTCCAGGGTCACCGGGCCGACCAGCCGGCCGCCGGCGATGCCGAACTGCAGCGGATTGAGCGTGAGCACGCGGTCCTTCATCTGGATGCGCGTGGCGAGATCCTCGATCGGCAGCTGCTCGGGGCGCTCGATGGTGCCGGCCTTGATGCGCACGTCGGCATCGACGCTGTCCCAGCGGCCCGGATCAAACGGCGAGTCGGGCAGCACCCCGCCCTTGCGCGGCCGGTTGGTGCCGACCACGATGCCCAGGTCGCCCAGGTCCATCACTTTGGACTGCAGCTCGCCGGTCATGAGCGGGCGCTTGCCGCCGGTGTCGACCTGCAGCGTCCCGGCGAGGTCGCTCTTTCCCACCTTGCCGGTGAATTTCTCGTAGCGCACCACGGTGCCTTCGCGGATCAGGCGGCCCGAGGTGCTGTAGGCCGGCGTCTCCGGGAACGCCACGCCGACGATCTGGTAGAGGTGCGACAGCGACTTGCCGCTCAGCTGCACCGACGTATCGAATGCCTCGAAGGCCGCGATGCCGGTCACGCTGCCGTCGACCTTGAGCGTGGTCGCGCCGATGCTCGCCTCGCCCTTGAGCGGGAAAGGCGTGTTCGTGTCGCGCAGCGACAGCACGTGGCCGGCTTCACCCCTCGCCTTCAGGTCGAGCCCGCTATAGGTGCCCGTGGTGGTGAAGGCGATACCGGTGTCGTTGCTCGAAAGCTCGGCGTGGAGGTCGATCTTGCGTCCCGCGTCGGCGTAATTGAGGCGCCCCCGGTCCAGCGTCAGGTGGCGGATGAAAACGCGCGATTCCTCCTTTTCCTTCTGCTCCGGGTCCAACACCCAGGTCTTGCGTCCGTCGGCGTCCTGCTCCAGGTTGACCTGCGCGCCCTCGAGGTGCAAGTCGGGCACCACCACGCGCCCGCGCACCAGGGGCAGCAAACTGATGGACGCCTCCACCACGTCGGCGGTAAACAGGTATTCCTCGGAAGCCCACTCCGGATTGGCGAAGCTCACGCCTTCGACGCGAAAGCGCGGGTGCACCCAGGTCCATACCGGACGCAGGTCGCCTTCGATGCGCAGCTCGCGCCCGGTGGCCTCGGTGACGGCGCGCTCGATGGGACCCCGCAGCAGGTTCATGCCGAACGCGATGAGCAGCGCCAGCACGACCAGCAGGCCGAGGACCAGCCATCCCGTCCATTTCAGGGCCGCGCGCACACTTCATTAGATAGGCAAGACACGTGCCCTGGTCAGCGCTTCGCCATAATCTCTTCAGACGGCTGCCATACGCCGCTGCCATGCTGCCGGCATGCGCTTTCCATTGCTGGGCCGTTTTACCGTGGTCGCAGGTGTCGCCATCGCGCTCCTGCTCCCGCTTTCCATGATCCGCGACAAGCTGTCAGAGCGCCGCGACCGGGCTGACGCAGTGCAAAAGGCCTTTGCCGACCAGACGAGCGGCGCCCAGGCGCTCGCTGGCCCGCTCCTCGCCCTGACTTGCGAGGAAACCTACGTCGACGAGCGGGTGGTGCACCAGGCGAACGGCAAGCCGCTCACCGTACGCGAGACCAAGCAGCGGCCCTGCCCCACCCGGCTGGTGCTGCCCGCGGCGCTGAGGATCGAAGCGCGCGCGCCGGTCGAGCAGCGCTGGCGCGGCATCTATCCCATCCGGCTTTATCGCGCCAGCCTCGCGCTGTCGGGCAGCTTCGAGCTGGCCGAGCCCCCGGGGGAAGGGCGCGCCTGGAAAGACGCCTTCCTCATCGTCGGGATCAGCGATGTGCGGGGCATCAAGCAGGCGGCCGGCGTGCGCGCCGGCAGCCGCACCCTGCCCTTCGTCCCCGGCCCGTTCGACAAGCGCATGGGTTCCGGCGTGCACGCGCCGCTCGGCCCTTACGACGAGCTGCCGCAAAGCTTCAGCTTCCATGCGCCGCTCGAGCTGGCCGGCACCACCCGCCTGGACATCGCGCCGCTGGGCGGGAGAAACGAGATCCGCATCGAGTCGAGCTGGCGCCATCCGTCCTTCGTCGGCGCGTACCCGCCCGACCGGCACGCCATCGGCCCGGGCGGCTTCTCGGCCGACTGGCGGGTAGACCAGCTCGCGACCGGCGGCAACGCCTTCTGGCGGGAGGCCGCCGCGGCGGGCCGGGTGTTCTCCGGCGCGCGCCTGGTAGGCGTCGAGCTGGTCGAGCCGGTGAATCCCTATAGCATGTCGTTTCGCGCGATGGAGTACGGCTTCCTCTTCGTGCTGCTGACCTTCGCCGCGTTCTCGCTGGTCGAGCTGGCGGGGCGGGTGAAGCTGCACCCGGTGCAGTACGCGCTGACCGGCTCGGCGCTGGCGGTGTTCTTCCTGCTGCTGATTTCGCTTTCCGAGCACATCCGCTTCGGGCTGGCCTACCTCGCCGCCGCGAGCGCCTGCGTCGCGCTTCTCGCCTGGTACCTGCGGCATGTGCTGGCCGGCGTGCTGTTCGGCGCGCTCTACGCGGCGCTCTACGTCCTCCTGCAGTCGGAAGACCACGCGCTGCTTCTCGGCTCGCTGCTGGTGTTCGGAGTGCTGGCGGCGATCATGCTGCTCACGCGCCGCCTCGACTGGACCGCGCTGTCAGGCCGCCTGCGACAGCCGCTCGCGGACGCGCCCTAGCCAGTCCTGGCACCACTCGAGCGCGGTTTCCTCCGGCAGCACGCCGCTCGAGGCATCGTGGGTGTGGCGCTCGCCGATGCGCTCGGCGCCGAGCTCGCTGAGGATCTCGTCGAAGCGCTTGCCGCCGAAATTGAAGGTTTCCGCGTAGGTCCGGTCGCCCAGCCCGAACACGCCGTAGCGCACGTGCGAGAGGTCGGGCCGCTTTGCCTTCAGGTCCTCGTACAGCGCGCGCGCGTTGTCCGGCACGTCGCCCTGCCCGTAGGTTGAGGTGCAGACGAGGAACACCCCTTCGCGCGCGAAGACTCTGCTGTCCAGGTTGTCCATCATCAGGGTGGCGACCTTGGTCTCGCCATCGTCGAGGGCGAGCTCCATCTCCTGCGCGCAAAGCTGCGCCGTGCCGGTCATGGTGCCGACCAGGATGTTCACCGTGACTTCCATTGACAGTCACTATATTGCCGCCTACAATTCACGTCAAGCACTATCTTGCATGAACGCGCCCCTCACCGAGACCCAGCAGGAATCGCTCTACCTATCGCGCCTCGGGGCGCGCGTGCGCGCCTGGCGCATCGAGAACGGCACGACGCGCAAGGCGCTGGCGGCGGCTTCGCATGTCTCCGAGCGCTACCTGGCCCAGCTCGAAGCCGGCGAAGGCAACATTTCGGTGCTGCTGCTGCGCCGCGTGGCGCGGGCCATGGGGGTGGCGGTCGAGACGCTGGTGAAGGAAGACGACGCCGCGCCGCAGCATGCGCGCATCGCCCTCATCGGCCTGCGCGGCGCCGGCAAGTCGACGCTCGGCGCGAAGCTTGCGCAGCTCATGCACATGCCGTTCGTCGAGCTCGACCGCGAGGTGGAAAAGCAGGCCGGGGCGCGCCTGGGCGAGGTGTTCGCGATGTACGGGCAGGATGCCTTCCGGCGCTTCGAGCGCCGCGCGCTGGAGCGCGTGCTCGAGCAGCACGGCCGCGCGGTGATCGCCGCGGGCGGCGGCCTGGTCACCGACCCGGCTACGTACGAGCTGCTGCTCGAGCGCTGCTTCTGCGTGTGGCTGAAGGCGAAGCCCGAGGACCACATGGCCCGCGTCATCGCCCAGGGCGACATGCGGCCGTTCAAGGGCCGCGCCGCCGCGCTGGACGAGATCCGCACCCTGCTCGCCGACCGCGACGCGCTGTACGCGCGCGCCGCCGCCACGATCGAGACTTCGGGAAAAACCGTGAAGCAAACCCTGCAGGACATCCGCAAAGCGCTCTCATGATCTCCTTCGAAACCCGGCCCGACCGCTACCACCACTGGAAGCTTTCCTTTGACGGCCCGCTCGCCACGCTGATCCTCGACGTGGCCGAGGACAAGGGGCTGGTGCCCGGCTACAAGCTCAAGCTGAACAGCTACGACCTGGGCGTGGACATCGAGCTGCACGACGCGCTCAACCGCATCCGCTTCGAGCATCCCGAGGTGAAGGCCGTGGTGCTCACCAGCGGCAAGAGCCGCATGTTCTGCTCCGGGGCCAACATCTACATGCTGGGCACCTCGAGCCACGCGTGGAAAGTGAACTTCTGCAAGTTCACCAACGAAACGCGTAACGGCATGGAGGACTCGAGCGCGCATTCGGGCCTCAAGTTCCTGGCGGCGCTGAACGGCACCACCGCCGGCGGCGGCTACGAGCTTGCCCTCGCCTGCGACGAAATCGCGCTGGTCGACGACCGCTCCTCCACGGTCAGCCTGCCCGAGGTGCCGCTGCTGGGCGTGCTGCCGGGCACCGGCGGCCTCACGCGCATCATCGACAAGCGCAGAGTGCGCCGCGACCTCGCCGACATTTTCTGCACGACCGCCGAAGGCGTGCGCGCCGACCGCGCGAAAGAATGGAAGCTGGTCGACCACATCGCCAAGCCCCAGCAGTTCGCCGACATGGTGAAGGCCCGCGCCCTGCAGCTGGCGGAGGACTCCGACCGGCCCGGCGGAGCAGGCATAAAGCTGGACGAGCTGGGGGCCAATCGCCTGGTGGAGGTGAAGATCGACAAGGAAGCCCGCACCGCCGCCCTCACCGTGAAGGGGCCCGAGCGCGCCGCGCTCGAGAAAAGCGCCGACTGGTATCCGCTGCGCCTCGCGCGCGAGCTCGACCGCGCCATACTCGAGCTGCGCCACAACCACCTCGACGTCGGCCTGTGGCTTCTGAAAACGAAGGGCGACCCGGCCGCGGCGCTGGAGCTCGACAAGGTTCTCGAGCAAAACAAAGGCGACTGGTTCGTCCGCGAAACGATCGGCTACCTGCGCCGCACCTTCTCACGCCTCGATCTTTCCTCGCGCTCCATGTTCGCGCTGATCGAGCCGGGCTCGTGCTTCGCCGGCACGCTGCTGGAGCTCGCCCTCGCCGCCGACCGCAGCTACATGCTGGATGCCGGGAACGGGCCGCGGATCGCCCTGTCCTCGCTGAACATGGGGACCTATCCCATGGCCAACGGGGTATCGCGGATCACTGCGCGCTTTTGCGGCGACGCGCCGGCTTTTGAAACGCAAAAGCCATTCGATGCCAAAACGGCCGCAAGCCTGGGCGTGGTCACCGCGGCGCCGGACGACATCGACTGGGAAGACGAAGTGCGCCTCGCCATCGAGGAGCGCGTGAGCCTGTCGCCCGACGCGCTCACCGGCATGGAGGCGAGCCTGCGCTTCGCCGGGCCGGAAACCATGCTGACGCGCGTCTTCGGCCGCCTCACCGCGTGGCAGGACTGGATCTTCATCCGGCCCAACGCGGTCGGCGAGCAAGGGGCCCTCAAGGTCTACGGCACGGGCGCCAAACCTAAATTCAACTGGGAAAGAGTCTGATGAGCAGCGTCAATTACGCGGAAAAGATTCCCAACAACGTCAACCTGGTGAACGACCGCACGCTGCAGCGCGCGCTCGAGCACTGGCAGCCGCATTTCCTGCAGTGGTGGCAGGAGATGGGACCGAGCGA
>DATACE010000214.1:0-1554 GCA_036259215.1 Burkholderiales bacterium
GAAGCCATTACCAGCCAGGGCCCGATGCGCGCCGCCTACCTCGTGGGATGCGACGGCGGCTCGAGCGCGGTGCGCCGCTATTGGATCCCGGTGGTGCAGGCGAGCGAAATAGAAGCGGGCGGACGGGCGAAGCGCGTGATGCTCCTCGGCGAGCGCCTGGTGGCATTCCGCACGAGGAACGGCGGAGCCGGCCTGGTCGGCGAGTACTGTCCCCACCGCCTCGCTTCCCTCTATTTCGGCCGCGTCGAGGAGGAAGGCATACGCTGTGTCTACCACGGCTGGGCCTTCGGCCTGGATGGCCAGTGCAACGACATGCCGAGCCAGGAAAAGCAGTTCTGCGCCAGCATCAAGCACATCGCGTATCCGTGCGCCGAGCGCGGCGGGGTGGTGTGGGCGTATATGGGCGAGGAGCGCCCGGTGCCGCCGCTGCCGGAGCTCGAGTGGACGCTGCTGCCCGCCGAGAACGTGTTCATCTCCAAGCGCGTGCAGGAGTGCAACTGGATGCAGGGCCTGGAGGGGGGCATCGACTCCAGCCACATCGGCTTTCTGCATGCGCCCCTCAGCCAGGAGGATGCCGATATTGCGCGCGAGCTTGACCGCGCGAGCTTTGGCGTTGGCGCGGCCGTGCAGACCGGCGACCGCGCGCCGCACTTCGACGTGGTGGACACTGACTATGGGGTGCTGATCGGCGCGCGCCGCAAGTGGAAGGACGGTCGGCATTACTGGCGCGTGAGCCAGTTCCTCATGCCCTTCTACACCATGCCGCCCACCGACATGGAGGCGAAGATCGTTCAGCAGCACATCTGGGTGCCGATGGACGACGAGCACGTGGTGAACTGGATGGTCACCTGGCACCCCGAGCGCGCGCTGACGCGCGAGGAGCTGGTGCCGCACGTCGAAGGGAAGGGGGCGCACGTGGTTGATTTCCTGCCTTCCACGTCGCAACCTTACGGCGACATCCGTACGGCGGACAACCGCAGCAATGACTACGGCATGGATTGGGAGCGGCACCGCACGAAGATGTTCTGCGGCATTCCAGGGTTCGGCGTGCAGGACCAGGCCATCCAGGAGAACCAGGGGCCCACAGCGATCGTCGACCGCACGCTCGAACACCTCGGGCCGAGCGACGGCGGCATCATCCGCGTACGCCGGCGCCTCATCGCGATGGCCCGCGCTGTGCGCGACAACAAGCCGCCGAAGCGCGAGAACCCGGCGTCCTTCTGCGTTCGATCCGCGGCGGTGGTGCTTGCGCCGGGGGAAGATTGGGTCGCCGGCGCCACTCCGCGCATCGTGGTGCGCCCGGGGCAGCAGCTCGTTCGCGCCTGATGCCCGGACGCATGCACGGCCGCGTCGCTCTTGTCACAGGGGGCGGCGGCGGGATAGGCGAGGCAACCGCGCGGGTTTTCGTCGAAGAGGGCGGCAAAGTCGCCCTCGTCGATACGAGCGGCGAGGCGGTCGAAGCTGCGGCTCGCTCGTTGGGCGCTGAGGCGCTTGCCCTGGTGGGCGATGTTTCGAAGGAGGAGGAAGCGAAGGAGGCCGTAGGCAAAGCCCTCG
>DATACE010000215.1:0-1584 GCA_036259215.1 Burkholderiales bacterium
CCTTGAAATGGGGACAGACCCCATTTCAATTACTGCCAGAAGTTCCGGGAGTCCTTGGCGTGCTTCTCGGACAGCGCCATGATCTGCTTGAAGGCGGCGCGCGCGGGCAGGCCCTTGCCTTCGAGCTCCTTCAGCTTCGCCTCGGTGACTTCCGCCCCGACTTTGCGAAAGCGCGCGTTCTCCGCGGGCGAGAGCTTGATCGGCTCGGCGCCGCCTTCGACCAGCAGCTTCTTGCCGATGTCGTCGAGCGCGTCCCAGCCTTCGCCCACTTCCTTCTCCACGCCCCTCACCGAGTCGTCGACGAGCTTGCGCAGGTCGGCGGGCAGGCTCTTGTAGAACTCGGGGTTCATGCCGATGCCGAAGGACGAGACGTAGGAGTACATCTCGGTGGAGTACTTGAGGGTGCCGCCCATCTTGAAGGCCACGCCGGCGCCGCCGTAGTCGATGAACACGCCGTCGATCACGCCCTTTTGCAGCTGCTCGAGCTGCTCGGGGGGCTGCACGCCGACCGCGGTGCCGCCCAGCTTGGCGATGAAGTCGCGGATCACCGGGCCGGAGAAGCGGATGCGCAGGCCGCGCAGGTCGTCGGCGCTGCGGATGGGCTTCTTGGTGGTGTGCACGTTGCCGGGCTGGTGGGTGAGCAGCAGCAGCACCTTCATGCCGCGGTGCTCGGGGTCGAAGTACTTGGCGCGCAGGTCCGCGTCGTTGATCACCTTGGTGCCGATCTCGGCGCTGCCCACGACGTAGGGCAGCTGGATGAGCTCGGTGAGCTGGAAGCGCCCGGGCGTGGCGCCGTGCAGGAACCACGACACCTCGGCGCGGCCGGTGCGCGCGAGGTCGTACATCTGCGGCGTGGGGCCCATCTGCGAGCCGGGGAAATGCTTGAATACCAGGCGCCCGCCGGAGGCCTTCTCCAGCTTCTCGCCCCAGGCGACCAGCCACTTCGACATGAAATGCTGCGGGCCGACGAACGTGGCGACCTTCACTTCGTGCTTCTGCTGCGCCTGCGCGCCGGCGGCGAACGCGAGCGCGATGCATCCTGCCAAGACCTTGAATTTCATGAATCCCTCCTCGTTGAGGGGGATTCTAACCGTAGCCTTGCGGCTGTGTCAGATGAAACCCTCCGGGTTTTGGGACTGCCAGCGCCAGACGTCGGCGCACATCTGGTCCAGGCCGAAGCGGGTGGACCAGCCGAGCTCGCGCGCGGCGAGCGCGGCATCGGCGTAGCAGGCGGCGACATCGCCCGGGCGGCGCGGCCCGAACTCGAGCGGGATGCGCTTGCCCGAGGCGCGCTCGAAGGCCTCGACCGCCTCGAGCACCGAGTAGCCGCGCCCGGTGCCGAGATTCACGGTCAGGGAAGCATTCCTGTTTCGAAGATAGCGCAAGGCAGCGACGTGCCCCTCCGCCAGGTCCACCACGTGGATATAGTCGCGCACCCCGGTGCCGTCGGGCGTGGCGTAGTCGCGCCCCCAGACGTTGAGCGCCGCGCGCCGGCCCACCGCCACCTGCGCGATGTAGGGAAAGAGGTTGTTCGGAATCCCGGCCGGGTCCTCGCCGATGCGCCCGGAGGGATGCGCGCCGGTG
>DATACE010000216.1:0-5364 GCA_036259215.1 Burkholderiales bacterium
GGCGCGCGGCCCCCGCGCGCGGGGCACGGCGAACGTGAGCCCGGCGTTCACGCCGGCGGCCTGCGACGCGGGCAGCCGCGCGAGGGCGCGGCCTGCGCGCGAGAGCGCGTGCATCGCCTCGATCGCCGCGCCCATCAGCGCGCGCTTCTGCGGCCCGGCGCTGACCGCCCAGATCTGGGCGAGGAGCGTCAGCAGCACGCCGTACACCGCGTTGCCGAAATCCAGCATCTCGGCCGCAGCCGGCGCGCGGATCCAGACGCGCTCGAGTCCCTCTTCGGGTCGGCGCATCACCGGGTCGCGCGCGGCAGGATGCGCGGGCATGAAGGCCGGATTGCGCTGCTTCAGGTCGGCCCACTGCGCCTTGATGGCGCAGAACCTCGCGAAATGCGAGTCCTCCAGACCGCGCCCGCCTTCGCCCTGCTCGACGACGTGGCGCAGCGCTGCCAGGGCGCTCGCCAGGTCGCGGATCACCACCACGCCGGCGATGCCGAGATCTTCGCCGCTCGCCTGGCGTTCCGTGCACACGAACGCGGGGGTTCGCGAAGCGCCGGCGAAAAAGCGGATTTCGCGCGTGAGGTCCCGGTAAAGCTCGCCCACCGTGCCGTAATCTCGTGCTGAAGGCGTAAGCCCGAGGGCGCCTTCCACGCGGCCGGGCGCCGCGCCCGCCTCGAATCCTTCGGCGTCGGCGACCGGGGCGTCGTCGGCGCGCTCCAGGTAGATGAAGTGCTCGAGCGTCGCCTCGTCGAACGGCGTAAGCCGCAGCGCGAACCCCGGCGGGTGGTAGCCCGCGGGGACCGGAAAGTTGGGCCGGTCGAAATGCGGCGTGCCGCCCAGCGCAACCGCGAGGTTGCTCACGGTCGCGAGATGGCCCATTTCCTCCACCGCCACGCTCACGATGGCGCGACGCCAGGCGTCCACCGCGTCCGCCTCGGGCCCGCTCAAGCCTTCGCCGGGGCCGCGCAGGCTGAACGCCGCGTACAGATAGGAGCACAGCAGGTTGTGCTCGATCTCGGCGGCCTCGGCCAGCCTATGGAGAAGTCGTTCGCGCAAGCCCGCCAAAGTGCAATAACCGTACCGCAGCCCGCCACTTTAGATTTCATCATGCGACAGGCGAGAAGAAATACATTGCTGCGCAGCGGTAAACACGCTGGGATAGCGGCTGCATGAAACTTCCCTCGGTTCTCAAGCGGGCAGCGCGGTTCTGGCGCAGGAGCAAGGCGCCGGGGCGCTTCATCAAGCGCCACTATGCCAATGCGGCCGGCACGCGCGCCTACAAGGTCTATCTGCCGGCGCGCTATGGCGGCAAGTCGCTGCCGCTGGTGGTCATGCTGCACGGCTGCAAGCAGACGCCCGACGACTTCGCGGTCGGCACGGGCATGAACCGGCTCGCCGACGAGCTGGATTTCATCGTGGTGTATCCCTCGCAGGCGCGCATCGCCAACTTCTCGCGCTGCTGGAACTGGTTCTCGCTGCACAACCAGCAGCGCGACCAGGGCGAGCCGTCGCTCATCGCCGGCATCACGCGCGAGGTGATCGAGCGCTACGGCGTGGACGAGCGGCGCGTGTACGTGGCGGGCCTGTCGGCCGGCGGCGCCATGGCGGCGGTCATGGGGGCGACCTACCCGGAGCTGTACGCGGCGGTCGGCGTGCATTCGGGTCTGCCGTATGCCTCGGCGCGCGACGCGGTGTCGGCGATCGCGGCGATGCGCGGGCAGGGAGAAAAAGCCGCGCCGCTACCGCGCGTGCCCACCATCGTGTTCCACGGCGATCGCGATACCACGGTGCACCCGCACAACGGGCGCTACGGCGTCGAGGAGGCGCGCCTGGAGTCGGAGCAGGGCGAGGTCGGCGGGCGCAGCTATACGCGCACCAGGTTCCGCGGCAGGCCCAAGCTCGAGCACTGGCTGGTGCATGGCGGCGGCCACGCCTGGTTCGGCGGCAACGACAAGGGCAGCTATGCCGACCCGGCGGGCCCGGACGCGGCCCGCGAGATGCTGCGCTTCTTCGCCATCGCCTGAGGGCGATACTGGACCGCTAGCGGATCGGGGAGAAATCCGTCGGCGTCATCAGGCGGTTTTCCTGCGTGACGATGAGCGGGAGCACCTTCTGCAGGTACGCCTGCCACGCCGGGTCCTGCGCCATGCGCGCGCGCCGCGCGGCGCGGTCATCGACGCTGTCGAAGCCCCACATGAACACCACCTGGTTCAGGTTGCCGGTGTCGCACGTGAAGTAGCCCAGGAACCGGCCCAGGTGCTTCTGCTGCAGGGCGAGGCCCTCGGCGCCGTACAGGCGCACCATCTCGGCGACCTTGCCCGGGTGCAGCGTATAGGTGCGCTGCTCGACGATCATGCCGCGGCGCGGGCGGCGAGCGCCCCGCGGTCGATGACGAACAGGCGGTCGACCATGCGCTCGGAATGCTGCAGGTCGGACTCCGAGACGATCACCGACATGCCCTCCTTCTTCAGCTCGCCCACCACCTCCACCAGGCGGTGCGCGAGCGCCGGCGCCACGCCCTCGAACGGCTCGTCGAGGAGCAGGAGCTTGGTGCCGCAGATGAGCGCGCGCCCGAGCGCGGCGAGCTTCTGCTGGCCGCCCGAGAGCTGCGAGCCCTTGCGCGGGCCGAAAGCGCGGATCTCGGGAATCAGCCGGTAGACCTTCTCCAGCCGCTCGCGCGCGTCGGGCAGGCCGGCCGCCCACGCCGGCACCAGCACGTTCTCCGCCACCGTGAGGTCGGGGATGAGGCGGCGGTCCTCCGGCATGTAGCCGATTCCCAGGCGCGTGCGCGCGTGCGTGGGGATGGCGCGCAGGTCCTGGCCGTCGAACACGATTTCGCCGCGGCTCGCCTTCAGGAGACCCATGACGCTCTTCATGAGGGTGGTCTTGCCCGCGCCGTTGCGCCCGATGAGCCCCGCCATGATGCCGGTCGGAACCTCCAGCGAGACATCGCGCAGGATGTGCACCGCCTGGATGGAGACGTTCACGTTGGCGAGCTTAAGCATGCAGGGTGCCCACCACGTAGCGCCTCACCTCCGGGTCCTGCAGCGCCTGCTGCGGCGGCGCGTCGGCGATGATGCGGCCGTCGTAGAACGCGAGCACGCGCTCGGCGAAGCGGCCCACCACCTCCATGTCGTGCTCGACGAACAGCACCGTCGCGCCCTCGGCCTTCACCGCCTTCATCACCATCTCCATGATGCCGAACTTCTCCTCGGCGGAAACGCCGCTGGTCGGCTCGTCGAGCAGCAGGATGCGCGGCTTGGCCGCCATGGTGAGCGCGATGTCGAGCAGCTTCCTTACGCCGCCGGGCAGCACCTGCGCGTTGCGGTCGCGGTAGGGCATCAGCCCGAAGCGCTCGAGGATGCGCTCCGCGGCCTCCTCGGGGAGCGCGTCGTGGCCGGGGACCCTGGGCGGCGTCATCGAAAAGAACCCGCCCAGCCGCGCGTTGCGCAGCACGATGCCCAGCGCCACCATCATGTTCTGGTGCACGGTGAGCGAGGCGTAGAGCTGCGGGATCTGGAACGAGCGGCAGATGCCCAGGCGCGTGATGTCGCGCGGCGCGAGGCGCGTGATATCGCGGCCCTCGTAGTGGATGCTGCCGCGGTCCGGCTTCAGGTAGCCGGTGATCATGTTGATGAAGGTGGTCTTGCCGGCGCCGTTGGTGCCGATCAGGCCGACCACCGAGTCTTTCTCGATCGCGGCGCTGATGTCCGAGGCGGCGGTGACCGCGCCGAAGTGCTTGTCGAGCCCGCGGGCGTCCAGGATCGCCGGCATGCTCAGGCGGCCCTGCGCCGCCGGAAAAGCGACCACAGGCCTTCGGGCAGGAACACGATGAGCAGCAGCAGCGAGGTGCCGAGGAACATCTGCCAGGTGTTGGGCGAAAGGTCGTAGGCGGTGGTGTGGATGACGCCGAAAATCAGCGCCCCGGCAAAGGGCGCGATCACGCTGCCGGTGCCGGCGAGGATCGCCATGAAGATGAACTCGCCCGAGGTGGTCCAGTACGACATGTCCGGATCGATGTGCCCCACGGTGGTGGCGGCGAGCGCCCCGCCGATGCCCGAGAGCGCGGCGGCTATCACGTACTTGGTGTGGATGGCATGGCGCGCCGAGGCGCCCATATACTCCACGCGGATCTCGTTGTCCTTGATCGCCGGCGCGAGGCGCCCGAGCGGGGTGTTCAGGTAGCGGTGCACCAGGAAGGCGGCGCCCAGGGCCACCGCCGCCGCCGACAGCGCCACCGCGTAGCGCAGCCACTCCTGCGAAGGGCGCACGCCGAAGAGCGTCGACGGGAGGATGTTGAACCCGTCGGTGGACCCGAGCGCCTCGTTCTTCACCAGCAGCCCGTAGAGGATCATGGACAGCGCGAGCGACAGCAGGCCGAAAAAGATGCCGCGGTACCGCGCGAGCAGGAACCCCAGGATGAAGCCGAGCAGCGCCGAGGCGGCGCAGCCGGCCGCCATCATCAGGAAGATGTCGCTTACGCCCAGGTAGAGCCCGAGCGCGCCGGCGGCGTAGGCCCCGGCGCAGTAGTACAGCGCCTGGCCGAACGACACCAGCCCGGCGCGCAGGAACAGCATCAGCCCCAGCGCCACCAGGCCCTTGGCGAAGGCGATGGTGAGGATGAAGAGCGCCCACGGCGGGATCCACGGCCCGGCCACGGCGACCACCAGGAAGAGCGCGCCCAGGAGGAGCGGCGTGCGGTCGCGGGTCATATCTTGCGCGGCTCGGCCAGGCTGAACAGCCCGCGCGGCCGGAACGCGAGCACCATCGCCATCACGAAGTAGATGACGAACAGCTCCAGCTCCGGCGCGTAGTGCACGCACATCGAGCGCACCAGGCCGACGATCACCGCGCCCAGCGCCGCCCCCGGCAGGCTGCCCAGGCCGCCGATCACCACCACCGCGAACGACAGCACGATGACCTCCACCCCCAGCCCCGGCACCACCGACACGGTGGGCGCGGTAAACGAGCCGCCGATCGCCGCGAGCAGCGAGCCGAAGGTGAAAGTGACCAGGTAATAGCGCCCGACGTTGATGCCCATGGCGCGGCTCACCTCGGGATCGTGGATCACCGACACCAGGAGCTTGCCCACCCGCGTGGCCTGCAGCATCCAGGCGAGCCCGCCGCCCGACACCACCGCCAGCGCCACCAGGATGAGGTTATAGGTGGGATAAGGCAGCCCCGCCACCTCGAAGCTGCCCAGCAGCGCGTACGGCTCGGCGGAGAAGTACGGGTCCACGCCCCAGATGAGCTTGATGGTGTCCTCGAGGATCAGGAACAGCGCGTAGGTGATGAGGAGAATCACCACCTCGTGGCGCCGATCATCGAGCGCGGCATCCTGCGCTTCATGTACGCGCGCGACGAGGTGGT
>DATACE010000217.1:0-7364 GCA_036259215.1 Burkholderiales bacterium
ACGGCAATCTTCATGCTTCATTATCCCCGACAGGAGCACGGCATGGACCTCGGTCTTGCGAAAAGGAACGTCCTCGTTACCGGCGGCAGCAAGGGCATCGGCCTCGCTTGCGCGCGCGCCTTCGCCGCCGAAGGCGCGCGCGTGGCGATCGTTTCTCGCTCGCAGGCCAACCTCGACGCGGCGCGCAAAACGCTGGATTGCTACTGCATTGCGGCCGATCTGACCGACGCCGGGGCGGCCGCTGCCATGGTGGAGCGCGTGGAGAAGGAGTTCGGGGCGCTCGACGTCCTGGTCAACTCCGCGGGCGCCGCGCGGCGCACCGACGCGGCCGAGCTCAGCCCGGCGGCCTGGCGCGCCGGCATGGACGCCAAGTACTTCAGCTACATCCACGTGATCGATCCGCTGATCAAGCGCATGGCGGCGCGCGGCCGCGGCGCCATCGTCAACATCATCGGCAGCGGCGGCAAGCTGCCCTCCGACATCCACCTTCCGGGCGGCGCGGCCAACGCCGCGCTGATGCTCGCCACCGCCGGTCTCGCCCATGCCTACGCCGCGCGGGGCGTGCGCGTGGTGGGCATCAATCCCGGGCTGACGAAGACCGAGCGCGTCTCGGAAGGCATGCAGGCCGAAGCCAAGCGCGCCGGCATCAGCGAGCAGGAAGCGCTCGCGCGCGCCATGAAGCGCCTGCCGCTGGGCCGGCTCGCCGAGCCGCAGGAGATCGCCGACATCGCCGTGTTCGCCGCCTCCGAGCGGGGCCGCTTGCTCACCGGCGCAAACATCAGCGCCGATGGCATGGCCACGCCAAGTATTTTCTAGGCTCGCCCGCGGTTCTGCTCGCTCACCTGGCTGTTCAGGGTCCAGAAGTCGTAGAGCACGCCAAGCAGGAAGATGCCGCCGGACACGAGGTAGAGCAGCCCGGTGAGCCACTTGCCCATGTAGAAGCGGTGGATGCCGAAGATGCCGAGGAAGGTGAGCAGGATCCAGGTGGCGTTGTAGCTGAGGGCGCCGGGTGCGAAACGCCGCTCGGCGGTGCGCTCCATCCACGGAATCAGGAAGACATCGATCAGCCAGCCGATGCCGAGCAGGCCGAGCGTGAAGAACCACAGCGTGCCGGTGACCGGCCGGCCGAAGTAGAAACGGTGCGACCCTGTGAAGCCGAAAATCCACAAGAGGTAGCCGATCAGCTTGCTGTGCGTGTCCGCGCGCGGTGCGTTCATAGCGCTTTCACTCCCTTGCAAAGAGGCGGGGAATTATGACCTTGACCCGGCAGCGCCGTACGAAAACCATGCGTCATGCGATTTTTCACCGAGCGGCGGCGCGACCTGCGCATCTGGTGGTACCGGACGGACAAGACCGGCTGGGCGGTGGCGCTCGGGATCGCGGTGCTCGCCGGCCTGTTCGGCTTCCTGATGAGCGCGGTGCAGGCCCACCGCGATGAGCAGCGCAACCGCGCGCTGGAGGCGCATCGCAAGAACCTCGACTGCCTCGCGCGCAACGTGTATTTCGAGGCGCGCGGCGAGCCGCTCGCCGGCCAGTACGCGGTGGCGGAGGTGACGCTCAACCGCCAGGCTTCGCGCCTGTACCCGCGCACCATCTGCGAGGTGGTCTACCAGAAGAACTGGGACCCGCTGCGCAAGCGCTACGTCGGCGCGTTCTCGTGGACCGAGTTCGACTCGCTGCCCGAGCCCAGCGGCGAGGAATGGCAGCGCGCCTGGCGCGTGGCCGAGGCGGTGTATTACGGCAAGTCGATTCCCACCCTGCAGGGCGCGCTGCATTTCCACGCCACCTACATCAAGCCCGGCTGGGCCAAGAGCAAGCAGCGCGTCGCCCGCATCGGGCGGCACGTTTTCTACAAGTAGTAGAGCCTCGCCGGGTTGGCGGCGAGCACCGCCGCCGGATCCGGGATCGCCTCGAACAGCACCTCGAGCAGTGACCCGACGTCGACGTCGCGGTAGGGCAGCACCGTCTCCCCGCGCACCTGCTGCCCGGCATGGAAGCCGATGTGCGGCCAGTCGGAGCCCCACACCAGGCGCTCGGGCGCCACATCGGCGAGCGCCCGCATGAACGGAATGGCATCGCGCAGCCGGCCGCTACGGCGCGTGATGCGGTCGGCGCCGGCGAGCTTCACCCAGACGTGCTCCTCCTTCATCAGGCGCAGCAGCGCCTGGAAGCCCGGCTGCTCGATGCCGGCGGCGGCGTCGGGAAGCCCCATGTGGTCGATCACCACCGTCACGCGGCAGCGGCGCAGGGCGGTTTCCAGCGACTGCAGGGTCGCCGCGTCGGCGAACACCTGCAGGTGCCAGCCGAGCGGCTCGAGCAGCCGCTCGTAGCTGCGCACCGCCTGTGCGCGGTCGCCGCCGTGGCGCGAGCCGAGGGTGACGAGGTTCAGGCGCAGGCCGCGCACTCCGGCCGCGTGGAGATCTTTCAGACGGTCTGGTTTTTCTTCCGGCGGAAGCACCGCGATGCCGCGCCCCCGCTCGCCCAGCTCGGCCAGCGCGGCCAGCAGCGCGCGGTTGTCGAAGCCATGGCCGCTCGCCTGCACGAGCACGGTGCGCTCCAGCCCGACGCGGCGCTTCATGCGCTCGTGGTCCGCAAGCAGCGCCTCGGGCACGTTGTAGGCCCGCTCGGGCGCCAGCGGGTAGCGCTCGAACGGACCAAGGACGTGCATGTGGCAGTCGGCGGCCTGCGCGGGCAGTATCATCGAGTCCCCATGCACATCCTGGCGCTCCCGGGCGACGGCATCGGTCCGGAGATTACCGCAGTCGCGGTCGAGGTACTGGCTCGCCTCGATAAGCGGTTCCGCCTGGGCATCCGCATGGAACGCCACGAGGTCGGCATGGCGAGCCTGCAGCGCAGCGGCAACACGCTACCGGATGCGGTGCTCGCCGCCTGCCGCGCGGCCGACGGCTTCCTCCTCGGTCCGGTGTCGCACCTGGACTACCCGCCGCGCGCGCAGGGCGGCCGCAATCCTTCGGGCGACCTGCGCATCGCGCTCGACCTCTACGCCAACATTCGCCCGAGCCGCTGCTACGACGGCCTGGCGCACTGGGGGCGCACGCCGATGGACCTCGTGATCGTGCGCGAGAACACCGAGGGCTTCTACGCCGACCGCAACATGCACCAGGGCGTCGGCGAATTCATGCCCACGCCCGAGCTCGCCCTGTCGGTGCGCAAAATCAGCGCGCTCGGCTCGCGGCGCATCGCGCTGGCCGCGTTCCGCCTGGCGCGCACCCGCCGGCGCAAGGTCACCGCGGTGCACAAGGCCAACGTCCTGAAGATGACCGAAGGGCTTTTCCTGCAGGAAGTGCGCAGCGTGGCCGGCGAGTACAAGGACGTCGCCTACGAGGAGCAGCTGGTGGATTCCATGGCGGCGCTGCTGGTGCGCGACGCCGCACGCTTCGACATCGTGGTCACCACCAACATGTACGGCGACATCCTCTCGGACGAAGCCGCGGAGCTCGCCGGAGGCCTGGGCCTGGCCGGCTCCCTCAACGCGGGGGATGCCCATTGCATGGCGCAGGCGCAGCACGGTTCGGCGCCCGACATCGCGGGCCAGGACCTCGCCAACCCCTGCTCGCTGTTGCTTTCCGCCGCGATGCTGCTCGGCTGGCTGGGCGAAAGGCACGGCAAGGAGAACTACCGCGAAGCGCAGGCCGCGCTCGAAGGCGCCATCGCAGCTATGCTGCGCGCAGCGCCGACGCGCACGCGAGACCTCGGCGGGCCGCTGGGCACGCGCGCTTTCGGCCATGCCCTGATCGAAAGGCTATAGGAGGACACCATGCAGGAGAAGACCATGCGCACGATCCTCACCGCCCTGCTCGCCGCCGCAGGTTTCGCCCTGGGTTCCGCGGGCCCGGCCGCGGCGCAAAGCTATCCCACCCAGACCATCCGCATGATCGCGCCGTTCCCGCCCGGGGGCAGCGTGGACATCACCGCGCGGCTCATCGCCGAGCCGCTCGGCCGCGAGCTCGGCCAGCGTGTCATCATCGAGAACCGCAGCGGCGCCTCCGGCAACATCGGCATGGACGCCGCCGCGCGCGCCGCGCCCGACGGCTACACCCTCGTGTTGAATACCATACCGCTGGTGACCAACCAGAGCCTGTTCGAGAAGCTCACCTGGGATCCGATCCGCGATTTCGCGCCGATCGGCATGGTGGCGACCTCGCCGCACGTGCTGGTGGTGCCGGCCAGGGTCCAGGCGGCGAGCGTCGAGGAGCTGGTCAAGCTGGCGCGCTCCAAGCCGGGCAAGCTGAGCTACGCCTCGGCGGGCGTGGGAACCACGTTCCATTTCTGCGGCGAGATGTTCAAGGACGCGACCGGCACCTTCATTCTCCATGTGCCTTACCGCGGCGGCGGCCCGGCGTTGCTCGACACCCTCGCCGGCCAGGTCGAGATGAGCTTTCCCACCCTGTCGGCCGCGCTGCCGCACGTGAAAGCCGGCACCCTGCGCGCGCTCGCCGTCACGGGCGCGGGCCGCTCTCCCCAGCTGCCGGATGTCCCGACGATGCAGGAGGCGGGAGTGAAAGATTTCCACTTCACGCAATGGCTCGCCTTGCTCGCCCCCGCGAAGACGCCGCCCGCCATCGTGAACCGCCTGAACGCCGCTCTCAAGAGCGCGCTCGACACGCCGGAAGTGAAGGAGAAATTCCAGTCCCAGGCCTTCGAGTCCTTCATCACCACGCCCGAGGAAGCCGGCAAGTACCTCGCCGCCGAAGTGCAGCGCTTCTCCAAGCTGGTCAAGGCCAAGGGCATCACCGCCAACTAATCGGGGTCAGAGCCCGAATGGCAATCGGGGCCAGAGCCCGAATGGCAATCGGGGCCAGAGCCCGATAGCGGCATGAGTCCTGCACAGGCTTACGCCTTCTTGGCTTTCGCGTTGGTCGCGGCGATCACGCCCGGGCCGAGCAACGTCATCCTGACCACGACCGGAGCCAACGTCGGAATCTGGCGCGGCATCCCCTGCCTGCTAGGCGTGGCCGGCGGGATGGGCCTGATGATCCTGCTGGTCGCGTTCGGGATGGGTTCGCTGGTCGTCGGCAACGTTGCACTGCTCGCCGCACTCAACTGGGCCGGCGCCGCGTTCCTGCTCTGGCTTTCCTGGAAGATCGCGACCGCCCCGGTCGGCGCGGCGCAGGCCCCGCGGCGGCCGATCGGGTTCGTCGAAGCCGCGCTATTCCAGTGGATCAATCCCAAGTCGTGGATCGTCAGCGCCAGCGCCGCCGGCACCTATCTCCAGCCCGGTGGCGGAACCGCCGTCTCGCAAGCCGTGCTCCTCGGCGGCCTGTTCCTCGCCGCGGCGCTGCCCAGCTCCTTCGCATGGCTCGCGTTCGGCGCCGCACTGCAGCGCGTGCTGAGCTCGCCCCGCCGGCTGCGTCTCTTCAACACCGCCATGGGCTTGCTGCTCGCCGGCTCGGTAGTTCTCATGCTCGTTCCGAGAGCCAACGCGAGCTGACGGCGCCGATTGCCTCGTACACCTGCGCTTCGGTCCTGCCCGAGGACTTCAGCACCCGAAACGAATGGTCGGCGGCTTCCAGCCAGCACACCGTCCAGTTCGCCAGCCCGCTCACCGCCGCCTCCATCAATTCCCGCGTGCACAAGGCGTCGCGCGTGCCGTTGAAGCACAGCACCGGAACGCGAATCTTCGCCAGATGCGCATCACGCAGCTTTTCCGGCTGCCCGGCCGGGTGCAGCGGATAAGCGAACAGCAGCAGCCCGTCGCAGGCAAAGCCCTCCGCTGCGAGCATGGACGCCGCGCGCCCGCCCATGGAGCGGCCGCCGAGGAAGATCTGCTTCGGCTGCAGGTCGATGCGTGCACGCCTCACCGCCTCCTCGATGGTTCTTTTGAGGACAGGCATGGGGTCGGGCCGCCCGGAGCCCTGGTCCCGGTAGGGGAAGTTGAAGCGCACCACGTCCCCGAGCGGCGCGAGCGTTTCGGCGAGCCGCAGCATGCCGCGGTCGTCCTTGTGCCCGCCCGCCCCATGCGCCAGCAGGAAAACGGCGTCTGTCCCTGATTTAGTAGCGGGCGTTGCCGGGAGTCCTGGGAAAGGGAATGGCGTCGCGCACGTTGGCAAGGCCGGTGACGTAGGCGATGGTGCGCTCGAAGCCCAGGCCGAAGCCCGCGTGCGGCACGCTGCCGTAGCGGCGCAGGTCGCGGTACCAGGCGTAGTGCTCCTTGCTGATGCTGAGCTCGTCCATGCGCGCATCCAGGAGCTCGAGCCGCTCCTCGCGCTGGCTGCCCCCGATGATCTCGCCGATGCCCGGCGCGAGCACGTCCATCGCGGCCACGGTGCGTCCGTCGTCGTTCGCGCGCATGTAGAAAGCCTTGATGGCCTTCGGGTAATTCATGACCACGACCGGCCTCTTCGCGTGCTTCTCCGTGAGGTAGCGCTCGTGCTCGGACTGCAGGTCCATGCCCCATTTCACCGGGAACTCGAACTTCTCTTTCGAGCGCTCCAGGATGGCAACCGCCTCGCCGTAGTCCATGCGCACGAACTCGGACTGGACGATGCCCTGCAGCTTGGCGACCAGCCCCTTCTCGATGCGCTCGTCGAAGAACGCCATGTCTTCGAAGCGTTCCTGGAGAAGGTTTTTGAAAACATCTTTCAGCAAAGCCTCCGCGAGGTCCGCATCCTCCGTCAAGCCGGCGAATGCGATCTCCGGCTCGATCATCCAGAACTCGGCCAGGTGGCGGCTGGTGTTGGAGTTTTCGGCGCGGAAGGTGGGGCCGAACGTGTAGACCTTGGACATCGCCAGGCAGTAGGCCTCGACGTTGAGCTGGCCCGACACGGTAAGGAAGGCCTCGCGGCCGAAGAAGTCCTGCGTGAAGTCCACCTTGCCCTGCGGCGTGCGCGGCAGGTTGGCGAGGTCGAGCGTCGATACGCGAAACAGCGCCCCCGCGCCCTCGGCGTCCGAGGCGGTGATGATGGGCGTATTCACCCAGAAGAAACCGCGCTCGTGGAAGAAGCGGTGGATCGCCTGGGCAACGGTGTGGCGCACCCGCGTCGCCGCCGCGATGACGTTGGTGCGCGGGCGCAAATGCGCCACCTCGCGCAGGAACTCGAGCGAGTGCGGCTTGGGCTGGATCGGGTAGGTATCCGGGTCGTCCACCCAGCCGAGCACCTTCACCGCGCTCGCCTGCATCTCGAACGGCTGGCCCTTGGCGGGCGAAGGAACGATGAGGCCGGCGGCTTCCACGGCGCAGCCCGCCGTCAGCTTCAGGACTTCCGCAGCATAGTTGTCGAGCGCGTTCGGGGCGACGACCTGCACCGGGTGAAACGAGGAGCCGTCCGACACGTTCACGAACGAAAAACCGGCCTTGGAGTCGCGCCGGGTGCGCACCCAGCCTTTGACGGTGACCGGCGTGT
>DATACE010000218.1:0-5392 GCA_036259215.1 Burkholderiales bacterium
GGAAAATTCCATGGCCATCGGATTGAGCTTCTGGCGTACCTTATCGCGAAGGCTTCGTCAAGAACCGCTACATCGGCCGCACCTTCATCATGCCCGGCCAGGCAGTGCGCTCGCGCTCGGTGCGGCAGAAGCTCAATCCGATGGCGATGGAGTTTTCCGGGAAGAACGTGCTGCTCGTGGACGACTCGATCGTGCGCGGCACCACCAGCCGCGAGATCGTGCAGATGGCGCGCGACTCGGGCGCCCGCAAGGTGTTCTTCGCTTCGGCGGCGCCGCCCGTGCGCTTCCCCAACGTCTACGGCATAGACATGCCAACGCGCGCGGAGCTGATCGCCGCGCACCGCAGCGAGGAGGAGGTGGCGCGCGAAATCGGCGCCGATGCCCTGGTCTACCAGGACCTCGAGGACCTCAAGGACGCGGTGCGCGCGGCCAATCCGCGCCTCACCAGCTTCGAGACGTCGTGCTTCGACGGCGTGTATATCACCGGCGACATCACCAGCGACTACCTGCGCAAGATAGAGATCCGGCGCGATGCGCGGCGCGATTCGGCCGACGAAGATGCCGCCCAGCTCGATCTGAATTTGGCCGCCTGATATACTTTCGCTTTCGCGCCGATTTGAGCCACAGCTTGCGGGCGCGTAACAAATACCGCTAAAGCGTGCCGAGAGAACCCGGTCCGCTTGCCAAAGAGGATCGGGTTTTTTATGGACGAGAAGCACCAGCTTTCCACCCAGGCGGTGCGCGCCGGCCAGGCGCGCAGCCAGTTCCAGGAGCACGCCGAGGCTCTGTACCTCACCTCGAGCTTCGTGTTCGACAGCGCCGCGCAGGCCCAGGCGCGCTTTGTCGGCGGCGACCCTGGCGTGGTGTACTCGCGCTACACCAACCCGACCGTGTCGATGTTCCAGGAGCGGCTCGCCGCCCTGGAGGGCGCCGAAGCCTGCATCGCCACCGCTTCGGGCATGTCGGCGATCCTCGCCGCGGCCATGTCGCTGCTCAAGGCCGGCGACCACATCGTGTGCTCCGCTTCGGTGTTCGGCGCCACGGTGCAGCTTTTCAGCGCCTATCTCGGACGCTTCGGCGTGGAGACGACCTTTGTTTCCCCCACCCGCGTCGAGGAGTGGCAGGCCGCCGTCCGAAAAAGCACCAGGCTGTTTTTCCTGGAAAGCCCGTCCAATCCGCTCACCGAGGTGTCGGACATCGGCGCCCTCGCAGCGGTAGCCAAGAAGGCGGGCGCCCTGCTCGCCGTGGACAACGTGCTGTGCACGCCCGCGCTGCAGCAGCCGCTCGCGCTGGGAGCCGACCTCGTAATCCACTCGGCCACCAAGCACCTCGACGGCCAGGGCCGCGTGCTGGGCGGCGCGGTGCTCGGCCCGGCGAAGGTGGTGAACGAGCTGTTGCTGCCGTTCCTGCGCACCGCCGGCCCGTCGCTTTCGCCATTCAATGCCTGGGTGATCCTGAAGGGCCTGGAAACACTCGAGCTGCGCATGCTCGCGCAGTCGGCGGCGGCGCTGCAGCTCGCCCGCTGGCTGGAAACGCATCCCGCGGTTGCACGCGTGTTCTACCCCGGACTGGAGTCGCATCCCCAGTACGCCCTGGCCCAGCGCCAGCAGCGCGCCGGAGGGGCGGTGCTGTCCTTCGAGGTCAAGGGCGGCCGTGCCGCGGCCTGGCGCCTGATCGACGCGACGCGCCTGATCTCGATCACGGCCAACCTCGGGGACGTGAAAACCACGATCACGCACCCCGCCACCACCACCCATGGCCGCCTTTCGCCCGAGGCGCGCGCGGCGGCCGGCATCAGCGAGGGGCTGGTGCGGCTTGCCGTAGGCCTGGAGGCGCCCGCGGACCTCAAGACAGACCTGGAGCGCGGCCTGTCGTAGGATTGGGACGTGCACGTAGCGCGCCTACTCGCGCAAGCCGGGCTGCTCGGCGCGGCCTATTTCGTCACCGCCAAGCTTGCCCTGGCGATGGCCATTCCTCCGGGCTACGCCTCGCCTATCTGGCCGGGCTCTGGGCTGGCGCTGGCGGCGCTTTTGCTCGGCGGCAGCCGCCTGTGGCCCGCCATCTGGCTGGGCAGCGCCGCCGCCAACCTCAGCGTCGAGACCTCCCTCATCGCTTCTGCGGCCATCGCGACCGGCAGCTCGATCCAGGCGCTTGCCGGGGCGGCCCTTCTGCGCCACCACATAGGCATACCGCATCGCTTCCGGCGCGCGGAAGAGGTGGTGAAATTCATGGCCCTCGCAGCCCTGACGGCCACCGTCGCCCCCACGATCGCCCTGCTGCCGCTCGCGCTGCTGCATCCTCTGACACCCCCGGAGCTGTTCTGGAACTGGTGGACCTGGTGGCAGGGCGACGCCAGCGGCATCCTGCTGGTGGCGCCGCTCATGCTGAGCTGGGCGGGCGGCGCAGGCCGGCGCTGGACGGGCGACAAGCTGTTCGAGGGCACGCTGTTCGGCGTGCTGCTGGTGGCGGCCACCCAGCTCGTCTTCCAGGGCGCCGAAGGCGCTTCCACCTACGCGGCGAGCTTCCTCGTCCTGCCCTTCATCGTCTGGGCGGCGTTCCGCTTCAGCCAGCGCGAGGTCACCACGGCCATCGCAGTGGTGTGCGCGCTTGCCCTATGGCATACGCCGCCGACCAACGAAGCGCGCCTGCTGCTGCTGCTTTTCGTGAGCACGGCGGTATTCACGGGACTCATGATTTCCGCCGTGCTCGGGCAGCTGGGGGACGCCATGGCCGCGCTGCAGGGCCGGCAGCAGCAGCTCGAGCGGCGGGTGAGCGAGCGCACGCACGACCTGTTCGACAGCGAGAGGCGCTTCCGCCTGATGGTGGAAAGCGTGGTCGACTACTCCATTTTCATGCTCGACGCCCAGGGCCGCGTGGCGAGCTGGAACGCGGGCGCCGAGCGGACCTCCGGCTACCGCGCCGCTGAAATCATCGGGCGGCATTTCTCCTGCTTCTATCCGCGCGAGGAGATCGAGCGGCGCAAGCCCGAATGGGAGCTGGAGCTCGCCGCCGCCGAGGGGCGCTTCGAGGAGGAAGGCTGGCGCGTGCGCAAGGACGGCTCTACCTACTGGGCGAGCGTGGTGATCACCGCGGTGCGCGACCCGCAGGGCGCGCTGCTCGGCTTCGCCAAGGTAGTGCGCGACCTCACCGAGCGCAATCGCGTCGAAGCCGAGCTCATCCGGGCGCGGGTCAGCGCCGAGAAGGCAAGCGAGGCGAAGTCCCAGTTCCTCGCCAACATGTCCCATGAGCTGCGCACGCCGCTGAACAGCCTGCTCATCCTCGCACGGCTGCTCGCGGACAACGCGGGCGGCAATCTCACCGACAAGCAGGTGCAGTTCGCACAAACCATTTACGACTCGGGCATGGATCTGCTGTCGCTGATCAACGATCTGCTCGACCTCGCGAAGATCGAGTCGGGCGCGGTGACCGCGCTGCACCTCGCGCCCGCGCGCCTGGACGAGCTGGCGGCCGACCTGGAGCGCAGCTTCGCCCAGGTGGCGCAGGACAAGGGCCTGGAGTTCCGCATCGCGCTGGATCCCGCGCTGCCGCCGGCCATTCGCACCGATACGGCAAGGCTGAAGCAGGTGCTCAAGAACCTGCTCGCCAACGCCTTCAAGTTCACCCGCCAGGGCAGCGTGGTCCTGCGCGTCTCGCCCGTGGAGCCCGGGCGCATTGCCTTCGAGGTGATCGACACCGGGATCGGCATACCGCCGGAAAAGCAGCGCATCATCTTCGACGCTTTCCAGCAGGCCGACGGCACCACCAGCCGGCAGTACGGCGGCACGGGCCTGGGACTGTCCATCAGCCGCGAGCTGGCCCGCCTGCTCGGCGGAGAGCTGGAGGTGGCGAGCGAGCCGGGCAGGGGCAGCACGTTCACGCTGCTGGTGCCGGCCTCGGACGAAGTGTCGGCGCTCGCCGCTTGAGGGTCCTGCTGCTGGGCGCGAGCGGCTTCATTGGCCGGCATTCGGCCGGCGCACTGCGCGCGGCGGGCGATGAGGTGCTGACCAGCGCCGTGCGCTTCGAGACCGCACTGCAGCCGCAAGCCTGGCTGGGGACGCTCGAGGGCGTCGACGCGGTGGTGAATGCGGTCGGCATCTTTCGCGAGCGCGGGACGCGGACCTTCGCCGCAGTGCACGACGCCGCGCCGCGCGCGCTGTTCGAAGCGTGCGAAGCCGCGGGCGTGCGGTGCGCCGTGCAGGTGTCCGCGCTCGGCGCCGATGCGCAGGCGCGCAGCCGGTTCCATCTTTCCAAGAAGCGCGCGGACGATTTCCTGCGCGCCAGCCGCCTGGACTGGGCCGTCGTGCAGCCGTCGCTGGTGTTTGGCGAGGACGGGGCAAGCGCGCGCCTGTTCGCGCTTCTCGCCTCGCTACCCGTGACGCCGCTCCCCGGCGACGGCCGCCAGCGCATTCAGCCGATCCACGTTGCGGATCTGGCGCAGCTCATCGCCAGGCTGGTTCATGCGCCGGCCAGAGCGGTGGTGCACGCGGTGGGCCCGCGCGAGCTGGAGCTGCGCGAATGGCTCGCCCTGCTGCGCGCGCAGATGGGTCTGGGCGAGCCGTGCTTCGTGAGCATTCCGCGCCCCCTCGTGCCGCTCGCGCGCGAGACGCTGCAGATGCTGGAGCGCGGCAACACCGCGCCCGTGGAAGGCGTGAGGAACGTGCTCGGGCGCATGCCGCGGCCGCCGCAGCAATTCGTGCCGATGGAGCAGGGGCGGGCGCTGGCGACGCACGCGCGGCTGGCCTGGCTGCTGCCGCTGCTGCGCGCCGCGGTGGCCATCGTCTGGGTGGGCAGCGGCGTGGTGTCGCTCGGACCGTATCCCGTGGCGGACAGCATGGCGCTGCTCGCGCGCGTCGGCCTCGCCAGCCCGCTGGTGCTCTACGGCGCTGCGCTGACCGATATCGCGCTCGGTGCAGCGATCTATATCGTGCGGCGCCGCCGGTGGCTGTGGCGCGTGCAGATCGCCTTGATCGCCGGCTACAGCGCGGTCATCGCGCTGTGGCTGCCGGAGCTGTGGCTGCACCCGTTCGGTCCGCTGCTGAAGAATCTGCCCATGCTCGCCGCCATCGTGGCGCTGCACGAGCTGGAGGAGCCGCGCTGATGGAATACCTGGTGGTTAAGTGGCTGCACGTGCTGTCGTCCACCGTGCTTTTCGGCACCGGCCTGGGCTCGGCGTTCTACATGTTCTTCACCAACCGCAGCGGCGAGGTGCGCGCCATTGCCATCGTTGCGCGCCGCGTGGTGATCGCCGACTGGCTGTTCACCACGCCGACCGCGATCGTCCAGCCGCTGACCGGGTTCTGGCTGCTGCACCTTTCGGGCATCCCGTGGAGCGCCGGCTGGGTCGTGTGGTCGCTGGTCCTCTACGTCGTTGCCGGGGCGTGCTGGCTTCCGG
>DATACE010000219.1:0-25537 GCA_036259215.1 Burkholderiales bacterium
CGGCTTTCTGGACCGCGGCTGACCGCGGCCGTGGCGCTGACGCTGATCGGCGTCGGGCTGTGGTACGCCTACGCCACGCTCGTCAGCCGCGCGTGACGTGCCGCGTAATGCAGTCTAGTGGGCCACGCGCTGCCCGGCCAACCCCCGAAGCAGCAGAATCGCGAACAGGGCCACGGCGAGGGACATCGCGGCGCTGATGGCGGCGCTCAGCTCGAACGCGTTGACATAGGCGGAGCGCGCCGCCTCGAGCAGCGCGGCGCCGAGCTCCGCCGGAAGCTGTCCCGCGAGCGCCACCGCGCCCCCCAGGGTATCGCGCGCCTGCGGGGCGGCGTCGACCATGGCGCCGCGATAGGCGGCCGTCACCACGCTGCCCAGGAGCGCGATGCCGAGCGCGCCGCCGAGCTCCGAGCTCGTCTCCGAGATGGCCGAGGCCGCGCCGGCGCGCTCCGGCGGCGCCGAGCCCAGCACCAGGTCGGTGGTCAAGGTGACCACCGGGCACACGCCCAGCGACAGCACGATCGAGCCGGCGACGATCAGCGCGAGCGCCGAGCGGCCGTTGTCCACGGCAGTCAGCAAAGCGAATCCCGCGGCCGAAACCGCCATGCCCCCGGCTATGACGTATGCCGGACGCACCCGCCGCACGATCGCGGGCGTGAGCATGGAGCCGGCGATGAACGCCAGCGCCGAAGGCAGCCCCCACAACCCTGCCACGAGCGGCGACAGCCCGAGCACCGACTGCAGGTACTGGGCGATGAACAGGAATACGGCGAAAATCACGCAGAAGCCGAGAATATTGGTGGCGATCGCGGCGCTGAAAGCGCGCGAGCGGAATAGCCGCAGGTCGATGAGCGGGTCGGCAAGCCTTCTCTGGCGCCGCACGAACAGCGCCGCTACGGCGAAGCCCGCGGCGACGGCGCCAACAGCGGGCCAGGACGCGCCCTGCTCGGCGATGCTCTTCAGGCCGTAGATCACCGCGAGCACCGCCACCAGCGACTGGGTCGCGCTGCGGATATCCAGGCGCCCGGCCTGCGGGTCGCGGAACTCGGGCAGCAGCAGCGGCCCCAGCGCGAGCAGCAGCAGCATCACCGGCACGTTGATGAGGAACACCGAGCCCCACCAGAAATACTCGAGCAGCACGCCGCCGATCACCGGGCCGATGGCGGCGCCCGCCGAATAGCTCATCACCCAGATGCTGATCGCCACGGTGCGCTCTCGCGCGTCGAGAAACATGTTGCGGATGAGCGAAAGCGTCGAAGGCGCGAGCGTCGCCGCGGCGATGCCGAGCAACGCGCGGCTGGCGATCAGCAGCGCCGGCGTGGTCGAGAAAGCCGCGAGCACCGAGGCGACGCCGAAGGCGGCGGCGCCTATGAGCAGCAGCCGGCGGCGGCCGATGCGATCGCCCAGCGTACCCATGGTGATGAGGCAGCCGGCCACCATGAACCCGTAGATGTCGACGATCCACAGGAGCTCGGCGCTGCTCGGCTTGAGGTCGGCGCTGAGCGCCGGCACGGCGAGGTTCAGCACCGTGAGATCCATTGAATAAAGCATGCAGGGCAAGGCGATGACCGCCAGCCCGACCCACTCCCGGCGGCCTGCCCTACCCATGGGTTGCGCTGATCGAAACCTTGTCCGGGTAGAACGCAAGGCGCTCTTTGATGGCGAGCACCTCGTCGTAGGGCTGCTCATAGCTCCACACCGCGTTCTGCGGGCCCTTCGCCAGCGAGTAATACGAGGCATGCCCCTTGAACGGGCAATAGGTCGTGTGCGCGCTGCGCACCATGCGGTCCATCTTCACGTCCGTGCGGGGCACGTAGTAAACGATCGGGTAACTGCCCTCCTTCATCGCGATCGCATCGCGCGTATCCGCAATAACCTCGCCATCAAACTTGACCTGCACGCGCAGGCTCGCGCGCTCGAGGGTAATGCGATGCTCCGGGTGCCTGGCGTATCCCGGTCCGCTGTTGGCGTTCATTGGCTTTCCTGATGTCACTGCGTTAACGGTTTTCCAGAATCTGCTTCGCCGTCTGCAAGTCGCGCAGGACCCATTGCGCGTCGGCCGCGAACTTTTCGTCCGACATGCCGGGCTGGCGATACAGCGTGAGCTCGAGCTCGCAGCCGTGCTCGCGCTGCCGCACGCGCAGCGGAACGTAGACCGACATGCCCTGCGGCAGGGTCACCGAGTGGTCCAGCACGCCGAACGAGTTGCGCTCCGAGAAGCAAACCCGCACCTGCCCCTGCGCCGTCTCGGCGATCCACTCGTCGCCGGCCCTGCGCAGCGAGTCCCCCAGGCCGGTGGCCCACTTCGGGAAGTTCTCCGGCACCGACAGGAACTCGTACGCCTCGCCGGCCGCGCGCTCGATGACGACGCTCAGCTTCTTTATGTCGCGGCCTTCCATAAGCCCATCATCCGTCCTTCGGGGTCGGTAAACAGCGAGAAGGCGCCCATGCCCGGTACCCGCTGCTCTTCAATGCAGATCTTTCCGCCCGCCGCCAGGATCTTCTTGCGGTAAGCCGCAAGGTCGTCGACCGCGATGTAGCACAGCATGTTCCCCGGCCACGGACCCTCGCGCTCCGGCTGGACGATGCCGCCGTTGATGCCGCCTTCGCCGCGGGTCTGCACGATGCGGTAATTCATTTCGGGCCGGTGCTGGATTTCCCAGTCGAACACACCGGCGTAGAACTCCGCCACTCTCGCCGGCTCCCGGGACATCAGTTCCCAGTGCACTACGGGGTTTCCCATGGCATTTCCTTTAGGCGTCGACGATGACCATCCACGGCACGCCGAAGCGGTCGGCGACCATGCCGAACGCAGGCGAGAAAAAAGTCTTGCCCAGCGGCATCTGTACCTGGCCGCCTTCGGAAAGCGAGGCGAACAGCCGCTTCGCCGCGGCTTCATCCGATGCGCTGAGGGTAAGCGAGAAGCCCTGGAATGCCGGCCGGCCTCCGCAGTTGCCGTCGGAGGCCATCACCGTGGTTTCGCCGATGCGAAAGCTCGAATGCATGACCTTCTCCCCGGGCGGCGGGTTGGGCATCGAATCCGGGCATTCCTTGAAGCGCATGAGCATCTGCACTTCGGCGCCGAGCTTGGCGCGGTAGAACTCGAGGGCTTCCTCGGTGCGGCCGTCGAAGAAAAGGTAGGGTTGGACTTGCATTGCGGTTCTCCTTCAGGAATCGGGATTGAGGTGGCCGTCGAGGCGATTGATGGTCTGCGCCCAGCCCTTGGGCATGCCGTCGAGCATGGCAGCGGCCTCGTGGCCGGCACCGCTCGCCGTGGCAAGGAGCTTGAGCTCAGTCTTGCCGCCGCGTTCGGCCAGCGTCACGTCGATCACCTCCTCCAGGCGTGGCACTCCCTTGTCATCGTCGGCAGTGCACAGGATGACTATGCGCTCCGGCGGCACGAGCTCGCGGAATGTGCCGCGCACCCAGTAGTCCCTGCCGTCGGGTGCGCGCAGGCACAGCCGGAACAGGCCGCCGCGCCGCGGATCGGTCTCGCACGAATGGATGGCGAAGCCTTTGGGCCCGAACCAGTGCGCAAGGTGCTCGGCGCGCGTCCAGGCGGCGAATACGCGCTCGCGCGGCGCGTCGAACACGCGCGTGATGGTCACCGTGCGCTCGTTCATTTCTCCGCGATCGCTTTCAAATTGGCGAGGCCCGCTTCGAAGTCCCCGCCCACCATGCGGTCCATGTCCACGAACAGCGTGACGACCTTGGAGATGAAAGGCATGGGCCCGTCCATGGCCCAGGTGACCTCGGTGGCGCCGCCCTTCGGCTCCAGCGTGAAGTCGACCTTGTTGTGGGCCTCGAACGGCTTCACGAAATCGAGCTTCAGGGTGACGCGCGCCGGCGCGACGGCGTCGGCGATCTCCATGCGTCCCTGCCCCACGTCGCCGTTGCCTTGCCAGGCGTACACCGCGCCCTTGCCGGCGGCCGGACCGCTGAAGCTGCGCTTCATCGCCGGATCCTTCTTCTCGTAGGGCGACCAGGCGTTCCAGCGGGTGAAGTCGTTGATCAGCGGGAAGATCTTCTCCGGCGGCGCCTCGATACTCGCCGCGCGCCGCACGCTGAAGTTGTCGGGGCGGGTGGCGGCAACCACCAGCACGGCCGCTAGCAGCAGGACCAGCAGGCCTGCTGCGATCCTGAGAATTCTCACAGGTCCACCATCACCCTGAACCCGCCGTAGATCATGCGCTTCATGTCGAAGGGCATGGCCTTGGGATCCATCATGTCCGCCAGGCGCTTGTCCGCCATGACCTTCTTCAGTATGCGCTTTCGGTCCGCCTTGGACTTGTAGACGATCCACGAGAACCAGACGGCCTCGTTTTTCTTCAGCTTGACACTCTGCGGGAACGAGGTGAGCTTGCCGGGCTTCACGTCGTCGGCCACGCACTCCCGGTACTCGAGCGCGCCGTGGTCGCGCCACACCTCGCCCGCCTTGCGGGCGATGTTGCGGTACTTCTGCAGGTTCTTCTTTGGCACTGCCAACAGGAAACCGTCTACGTACGCCATGAAGTTTTCTCCAGTTGAATCTTCCGCGAGTAGTCGAACGGCGGCCGCCGAAATCGACAATGGGCTAAGTGCTTGATTCCATACTTAGCCCTCCACCAGGAAGCGGCCGAGCTTGTCGAACGCGCCGCTCCAGCCACGCTGGTGGCCGTCGCGGGCTGCTTCGTCGAAAAACTGCTCGTGGCGGAAATCGACCTCGGTGCCGCCGCCTTCACTTTGCCCGAGAGCCTTGAAGACGATGCTCACCAGCGACTCGCGTTCCGGGGTGCTGTTGGGCCAGGTCCAGGTGAATACCAGCCTGCGGTGCGGCATGACCTCCCGGTAGACGCCCTGCACCTCGTGGTCGGTGCCCTGCGGCCCGCCAAAGACGATGCGGTAGCGCCCGCCGACGCGCACGTCGAGCTCGGCGAGCGACACCCGATCGCCCGCGGCCGGGCCCCACCAGCGCTTCAAGGCTTGCGGATCGGTCCACGCGCGCCAGAGCCTTTCCGGCGCGACCGGGTAGCGGCGGCGGAGGTTGAGGAAGGGCTTTTCCCTGAGGCCGGCTTGTTCCATGTCTGCAGCTCCTCTTGCTGATAGAGATAGCGGGCGAGCGAGTCGAGCTTCTCGGTCCAGAACTTCTCGTAGCGCGCCATCCAGACGGACGCTTCCTTCATCGGCTGCGCCTCGAGCGCGCAGCTCACCACGCGCCCTTCCTTGGTGCGGCTGACCAGCCCCGCGTCCTCCAGCACGCGCAGGTGCTTCATGAACCCCGGCAGCGACATCTCGTAAGGCGCGGCGAGCTCGGACACCGCCGAGTCGCCCCGGCTCAGGGTCTCCAGGATCCCCCGCCGGGTGGAGTCCGCCAGCGCGGCGAATACTGCATCGAGTTCCGCATCTGAATACTTAACCATTAGGTTCAGTATCGCGGCGAGCGGGCGCCGTGTCAAGCGGCGCCGTGTTTCAGAGCAACTAGCTGTTTATTCGAACAGCTCTTCGACGGCAAAGCGCCGGGGAATCATTCCCTGCTGGTAGGCGCACTCGATGGCGACTTCCAGGTTGCGCCGGTTTTCCTCCAGACCGTGCGGCAGCATCGCAGGGTCGCCCGCGGCCTTCCTGCTTTCCACCAGCAGGCGGTAGACCTCGTCCGCCTCGCCCTTCGACACGCTGCTTTTTACCGCGACAAGGTGGTTGAGCTGGATGGCGCCGTGCTTTGCGCGCCAGCGCTGCGCCGCGCCTTCGACGTCCGGGATCAATGGCTGCAGCCGCGCGTCGTTCGGGATTGCACCGAGGATGGCAGCGTCGAGCTCTCCCGCCAGCAGCATGGCGGTGATCTCCTTGCCTGCCGGCGCGCGCTCCACGTTCGGCGGATCGCGGAACTCGGCCACGTGCGGCTCTTCGAAGGTCACCCAGCGGATGCGCCCGATGTCCACGCCGTGATCCTGCATCAGGATGCCGCGGATCCATGCGCCGGTGGTGACGGAGTACGAGCGCACGCCGACGCGCCTGCCGGGCAATTGATCCGGGGAAAGGTTTGCCCTTTCCCGGTTGAACACCAGGAACGGGTGCTGGAATCGGGCCAGCACCACGAACGGCAGCAGCCGGTAGGGCTTGCCGTGCACCTTGGCGAGCAGGTGCGTCATGATCGCCATCTCGGACACGTCGAACTCCAGATCGCGCACCGTGCGCTTGAACTGCGAGGCGACGCTGCCTTTGTACTGGGCAAAATCGAAGCGGTCGGTGCGCGTGAGGAACTGGCGCGTCACCGGGTAGTCGCCCATCAGGGTCTTCAAGGCCATGTCGCTCGCTTCCCCTTACCTTGCCCCCGGCACGCGGCGCGTCTTCAAGAAAGCTTCCAGCGGCTCGCCGCGAAATGCAGCCACCATCTCCGGGTTGGACACGCCCTTGGTGCGCGCCAGCTTCTCCAGGCAGAAGAAGCTCGCGCCGTAGTCCTGCATCGCCTTCCAGTCGAGGCGGCGCACCATGTCCTTCTCCGCTTCCGAAAGGCCTTTCATGGCCTCTTCCGGATTGTCCAGCAGCAGCTTGCGCTTGTCGGCGGAAGCAAGGCCATGCAGGAACCGGTTGAGCCGCAGGCCGCGGGCGCTTCGCTCAAGGTCGAAAACGTACGTCACTCGAAAAGCGCGACCGCCATGGCGGTGGTCATGGGTAGATAGTAGTTCTGGTGCCGCTTGCGCGCCGTCGGGGCGAGCGCGCCGCGCATGATGAGCCACATGATCACTTCGGCGCCTTCGTTGCCGCCCAGGCGCATGAACTCCTCGAGCGGCATGCTGGCCAGCCGCTGCGGGTCGCGGTCGATGAGGTCGAGAAACTCGAGGTCCCACTGCTCGTTGTTGAAGCCGGCGCGCTCGCCGATCATCTGGTGGGACAGCCCGCCCGTTCCGACCATCACGACTTTGAGGTCTTCGGGATACGCCTCTATCGCCTTCCGCAGGGCTCGTCCCAGCGCAAAGCACCTCTTTGGCTTCGGCTGGGGCTCCTGCAGGACATTCACGAACAGCGGCACCACCCGGCCCGGCCACTCGGGCTGCGAGGGCCACATCATGGTGAGCGGCGAGTGCACCCCATGGTCGAGCGGCAGGTCCTGGAACGTGGAGATATCGAACTCGTCCTCGACAAGCGAGCGCGCGATGTGCCGCGCCAGCGGCGCGTGGCCCTTGAGCGGCGGTATCGGGCGCACCCCGGTGCCCTCGTCGGCGATGGGATATTGGTCGCTGACGCCGAGCGCGAAGCTGGGGTAGTGGTCGAAGAAAAAGGTGGTGGCGTGGTCGTTGAAGCAGAAAAAAAGCACGTCGGGCTGCTTTTCGGCAAGCCACCGCGCGACCGCCTCGTAGCCCCGGAACAGGGGCTTCCAGTCCGGGTCGTCCTGCTTGCCCTTGTCGAAGGCGACGCCGATGGTCGGCACGTGCGAGGTGCCGATTCCTCCGATGATCCTGGCCATGCGGCGATTTTATTAGAACCCGTAGAGGCGCGCCGGGTTGTCGACCAGGATCTTTTTCTGTAGCGCGGGGTCCGGCGCCATCAGCGGGAACAGATCGACCAGGTCGCCGTCGTTGGGCATGTGCTTGCCCACATTGGGATGCGGCCAGTCGGTGCCCCACAGGATGCGCTCGGGCGCCACCTCGATCAGCGCGCGCGCGAACGGCACCGCATCGGTGAACGGCGGCCCCATGGACGAGACGCGCTCGGCGCCGCAGATCTTCACCCAGGCGTTTTCGTTTTTCAGGAAGGAAAGCAGTACCGTGAAGGGCTCCTGCTCCAGACCGTGCGCCGCTTTCACGCGTCCCATGTGGTCGATCACCATCGGCACCGCAATCGCCTCGAGCTTGCCGCGGAACTCGACAATGTCGGTCGCGTCCAGGTGCAGGATGAGGTGCCAGCCCATCTCCTCAAGCCGCGCCACCGTGCGGTCGAAGAACCCCATGTCCGGCCGCCCGCCCAGGTGCTTGACGAAGTTGAAGCGCACCGCGCGGATGCCGCCGTCGTGCATCTTCTTGAAGTCGGCGTCCGTGTAGCTCTGGTCGATGATCGCCGTGCCGCGGTACCTGCCGTTGGACCGCGCGATCCCGTCCAGCGTCGCCCGCATGTCCGCGCCGTGGCAGCTCGCGTGCACGATCACCGCCCGCTCGAATCCGAGAATGCCGTGCAGCTTCTGCAGGGCCTCGAACGGCGCGTCCGGCGGCCAATACGTGGCTTCGGGCGCATAAGGGAACCTGGCCGCTGGCCCGAAGATGTGGCAATGCGCGTCGCACGCCAGCGGCGGCGGCTTGAATTTGGGTGTCCGGGTATGCGGATCCGGCGCGGCGGTGGTTTTCATGCGGCGATTGTAAGTCGCTTGCCGCGCGAAGATGTCTGCGCCATCCTTGGCACCGGAGCGAGGATGACAGGCGACGACATCGCGGCGCAAGCGGGACGCGACCCTCTGCGGTCGCGATTGATGCACTCCATCGACGGCATCGAGAAGACGCTGCACGACCATGCGGATGAGGCAGAGACGCTCGGCACGCTGCCCGAGCCTTCCTGGCGCGCCCTGCACGACGCGGGCCTGTTCCTGCTCAAAGCGCCTCGGGAGGCAGGCGGCATCGAGGCCGACCCCGTTTTGCAGATCGAGGTCATCGAGCGGCTCGCCTGCATCGATACCTCTGCGGGCTGGACCGCCATGATCGGCTCGGGAAGCCTTGCTCTTATGTCCGCCTGGCTGCCCGACGCCGGCCTTCAAGAGGTGCGGGTCGAAGGGCGCCTGCCGCGCGTGGCCGGCGGCGTCATGCCCAACGGCACCGCCGCCCGGGTGGCCGGCGGCTACATGCTCAGCGGCCGCTGGCAGTTCGGCTCGGGCAGCGCACACGCCCAGTGGCTCCTGGGCAATGGTTTCGTGGCCTCCGGCGAGCCGCGCACGCCGCGGATGTTCGTGTTTCCGGCGTCCCAAGCGCGCATACACCAGGACTCGTGGAACGTCCGCGCGCTTCGCGGCACCGGCAGCTACGACATCTCGGTCTCGGAGATTTTCGTCCCCGAGCACCGCACCGCCGACATCTTCAGCCCAGCGCTGCGCGGGGGGCCGTTCTACAGGATCGCAGTGCCCGGATTCGTCGCGCTCGATCACGGCGCGTTCGCCCTCGGGACGGCGCGCCGAGCCCTGTCCGAAGTCGCGCAGCTCGCAAAATCCAAGACCCGCGGCTACGTGAATCCCGGCGGCGTGGCCGGCCGCGGATCGTTCCAGCACGAGCTTGGACGCTGCGACATGGCGCTGCGCGCCGCGCGCAGCGCGCTCATCGAGGCGAACGCCGCGGCCTGGCGCCAGGTCAACGACACAGGCGCCTGCGATGTCGCCGCGCAGACCGAGCTGCGCAGCGCCGCTGTCTACGCCACCGAAGTGGCCATGGAAGTCGCCCGCTGCATGTTCCGCCATGCGGGAGCGCGTTCGCTCTACGCGGGAAACGTGGTCGAGCGTTGTGTTCGCGACGTCACCGCCGCGGGCCAGCATGTCATGGTCAGCGAGGTGGCCTACGAGCGGCGCGGGCAGGTCCTGCTCGGGTTTCCGAATGTGGCGCCGATGGACTAGAGCCCGGCGGCGAAAGCAACCACGGCGTAGCGCTGGTCGCCGCCGGCGCGCCAGGCGTCCAGCGGCCAGCAGGTGACGAGCGTCAGGCGCGCCGGGCCTTCCTGGCGCGCAATCCACATTTCGCTGCGATGCAGGACATGCGTCTCGCCGACGCGGTAGCTCAAGCTGCGGCCATCGGCGCGCTCGACCAGGATCTCGTCGCCCGGGTCGAGCTGGCGGAGGAACGCGAGGTGCGTATCGCGGTGCCCCCCGATCATGCTGTTGCCCGGCTCGCCGGGCAGCGGCGTGCTCGAGGCGTGGCCCGGCCCGAAGGCGAGCGTCGCGCCCTGCGCGCCGGCGAGCACGTAGCGCGCGATGCCCAAGCGCGGCACGCTCAGGCGCGCCACCGGCCAGGTGTCGGCCCACGGCCAGGGCTTGGCGTGGTGCTCTCCTTCGAGCGTTCGGGCCCAGGCCTGCGCGATGAGGATCTGCGCTAGCCATGCCTTCGCCTGGATCCACAGCGCGTCGCTCATCTGCCATACGCCCAGGAGCAGCAGGATCGCCGCCGCAGCAGCCCTCAAGCCTTCCTCCGGAGGAGAACGGCTCCGAGCAAGGCGGCGGTGAAGCCGAGGACCAGGGCAAGACGGCTGCCGGTCGAGCCCTGCGGCAGCTCACCGAACACCTTGTCGTATTCCCAGCCAGCCGGAAGCAGCGTTGGGACCGCCGCCGTCTTGAGCGATTCATCGGCGGGGCGCGCCGGCGTCTTGTCCACGGCGACGAAGCTCGTGTATTTGGTGACCAGCCGGTGCGCGCTCGCCAGCTCGATCACGCGGGCGCGCACCTCGGCCTCGGGTGTCCCCTCGCGCACGGATGCCATCAGCGCGGCCACTTTTTCGCGCGCCCATAACCCACCCATGCCGAGCGCGGCGGCACTATCGGCGAGCGCGATGCGCGCTTCCCAGCGGCGCCCGTCGCGCTCGCCGGCAAGCAGCACTTCGCCTTCCAGCCGATCGAGCGCCGCCGCGACGACCAGCGGCTCGCCGGCATAGAGGTCGGGCAGCCTTGCCGGCCAGGCTTCCACGTGCGCGCTTTGCGGCCAGCGCAGCTCCAGCCCCTTGAGCACCGGCGCCTCCAGCTTGGCGAACAGCTCGCCCATGCGCGCGGCCACCTCCTCGATGCGCCCGATATAGGTGAACGTGCCGCGGCCCAGCCGCGCCGCTTGCGTCATGAAGTGGCTGTTGGGCGCGGAGCCGATGCCGACGGTGAACAGCCGCGAATCGCCGAGGCGCTCGCGCAGCAGCCGGAACAGCGCCGCCTCGTTGCCGACCGCGCCGTCGGTCAGGAAGATGACCTGCCTGAGCCCTTGCGTCTCTTTCTGACTATCCAGGGCGAGTTGCAAGGCAACCGCTATCTCCGTACCGCCGCGTGCCTCGAGCGATTCCACCCATTGCGTAGCGTGCGCCAGGTTGTCTCGCGTCGCGGCGCGCGCGTCGCCGAAAAAAGGCCGCGCGTTCGAGTTGAACTCGATGACGTCGAAGCGGTCCTGCGGCTGCAGCCGTGCAAGCGCGAGCAGCAGCGCCTGCTTCGCCTGCCGGATGGACGCGCCGGCCATGGAGCCCGAGGTGTCCAGCACGAACACCACTTCGCGCGCGAGGCGCGTCGCCGGCGTGGCGGCCGGCGGCAGCACCATCAGCACGCCGTAATGGCGCCCGTCCTTCTCCTCGGTAAACCAGGCCGCCTGCGGCAGATCGTGCGGGTGCGCCGCCCAGGCAAGCTCGAAGTCGCGGTCCGCCGCCACCAGGCCGTCGGCCAGGGTGATCTCGCGCCGCTGCGCCGAGGGCTCGTCGACGTGGATGGCGTGGTAGGCGCTTTCCACGGCGGCGAGCGGCACGCCCGCATCGAGGGAAACGCGGATGGCCACGCGCGGGCTGCGCCCATTCTCGCTGCCCGGGCGCATCACCGGCGGCGTGATGCGCCCGCCGTCGGCGACGCGCATCGGAGCCGCGGGGATGTAGCGCGGCCCGACCACCATGGGAAAGCGAAGCGAGAAGCGCCCGGCGTCGTAGCGCACGACCTGCTGGTATTCCAGCTCCACCATCACCGTTTCCTGCGGCCCGATGTTGGCCACCTGGGTGGTGAAGAGGTTGGGCCGCTCCTGGTCCAGCAGCGCCGCGTGCTGCCCGGCGGCGCGTGCCTCGGCGTACGTCGCGCGCGCCGCGCCGCGCTCCCGGATTTCGCCCTCGATTACGCGCTCGCCCACCTGCATGCGCAGCCGGTCGACCGCGCCGCTCTCGGGCAGCGGGAACACATACACCCCTTCGTACCAGTCGCTTTCCGGATTGCGGAAACTCTGCACTACGCGCGCCCGCGCCACCGGGCCGGCGATGCGAATCGTCACATCGGTGGATACGAGCGGCGCGACGACGGCTGGCCGGCCCTCGGCGCGCAGCACGAGGCCGCCTTGCGTAGCGTGGGCCGGCGTGGCCAGAACCAACACCGGGATGACCAGAATCAGAAGTTTGCGCATCCGGGCATTTCAATCCCGGAAGCGGGAAACGGCGCGGCGCCCGGCTGGCGAACCGCCGGCCAATCCGGGCAAAGCGCTGGCGCTACAGCGCCCGGTTCACCCGCGGCATGACTTCTTCGGCCATCAGCTCCATCGAGCGCCTGGCGAGCTGCGGGTCGACCCAATCCATGCCGGCGTAGACCAGCTCGCCGAAGTCGCCGACCTGCTCGCGCAGCTTCAGGATCTGCTCGACCACCTTGTTTACCGTGCCGTAGATGCACAGCCGGTCGAGCACGAATTCCTCGGTGATCTCCGGGTCGGGCTGGTCGGCCCGTTCCTTGAACACCACGTGGCGTCCAGCCTTGGTGAGCTTGGTCTGCAGCTGGCGGTAGTAGAAGCGGTAGGGGCTGTTCGCGTCGTGGCGGCCGTAGGCGGCGGCAACCTTGTCGTCGTCGGCGACGAAAATCGTGCGCGCCACGCGCCACTCCGCCGGATCGGGCGCGATGCCGGCCTTGCGCTTGCCTTCGGCGTAATTCGCCCAGTGGCTGGGCAGCCAATGGGGCAGCAGGAAGTTGGCCGACAGCGGATGAAAGTCGCGCTGCCCCATGGCGACCACGCCTTTGGAAAAGGGCGCCACCACCGTGCCGACGATCTCCGGCCGCGGCTTCTGGTAGGGCCGGGGCATGATGCCGACGCCGGTTTTCAGGTCCATGGTCTTGCGCGTGGTGACCTTGAAGCGGTTGCCCGGCAGCTCGATGTCGTAGGGCGCCTCGCGCTCCCAGATGGCGAGGATCACGTCGATCGCCTCGGCGAACATGCGGTTGCGGTCCTCATCCAGGATGCCGATCGCCTCGGCGTCGGACACCAGAGCACCCGGGCTCACGCCGAGGATGAAACGGCCCTCGGCCAGGTGGTCGAACATCGCCGCCTGCGCCGCGATCAGCACCGGGTGCATCTGCGACAGGTTCGAGGTGCCGGTGGCAAGCTTGATGCGCTCGGTGGAGTGGATCAGCGTAGCGAGGAACAGCATGGAATTGCTGATGTTCTCGGCCTGGTCGGTGAGGTGCTCGCCGATGAAGGCATCATGGAACCCCAGCTTGTCGGCGAGGATCACTGCCTCGCGGTCCTCGCGCAGCGTCTCGGTGTGATTGCGGTGCAGCGGGTGCACCGGCATCATGAACATGCCGAGCTTCATCGGGCTTTCATCCTATGGCTTTGACGATGCGTTCCGGAGTGAGGGGCAGCTCGCGCACGCGCACGCCGAGCGCATCGTGGAGCGCATTGGCGATTGCCGCCGCGGTCGGGCCCTGGGCGGCTTCTCCTGCCCCCAAAGACGGGTTCTGACTTTCAATCAACATGACTTCCACGCGGGGAACCTCGCTGAACGTGAGGATCGGGTAGTCTTCCCAGTTCACCGCGCCCAGCCTGCCCTCCTCTTTCAGTGTCCAGCTTGCCGACTGGATGGCGCCGCCTTCGAGCTGGTTTGCCACGCCGTCCGGGTTGATCGCCAGACCCACGTCCGCGGCCACTACCAGGCGCGTCACGCGCAGCGCCTCGCCCGCCTCCACCTCGGCAAGCACCGCGCAGTAGGCGCCGATGTTCTTGTAGCGCGCAAACGCGATGCCGTGGCCTTTCGCTTCGGCTTTCTTGAAAGCCCTGAAGTCACCAAGAAGGCGCTCCACCACGGCGCGACCCCTGGGGTCCTTCAGATGGCGCAGGCGGAATTCGATCGGGTCGGCGCCGGCGGCCGCCGCCAGCTCGTCCATGAACGATTCGATCGCGAAGACATTGCCGTACGCCCCTAACGCGCGCAGCGAGGAGGCGCGGCGCGGCGTCTCCCGCACATAGTTCTTCGCCACCTGCAGGACGGGAAACTCGTACAGCGGAATGGCGTTGCGCTCCGAGCCGCCCGGCGGCAGGGCCGGGTCGATGGCATGCGTGCGCTCGAGAGCCTTTTCCAGGTGCTCGGCGGCGATCAGCGCCGGCTTGGGCGAACGCCCGGGCCGGTGCGTATGGCCGTTGCTCCACAGCTCGTGCTTCCAGGAAACGACGTTGCCGGCGCCGTCCAGCGAGGCTTCCAGGTCGATCGCCATGGCGGGTCCGTAAGGCTCCCAGGCGAACTCGTCCTCGCGCATCCACTGCAGCTTCACCGGGCGCCCGGCCGCGGCCCGCGCGAGCAGCGCCGCGTCGAGCGCCGCGTCGTCGGCGCCGTTGTGCCCGTAGCAGCCGGCTCCCTCGGCGTGGGTGACCGTAATGTCATCTCGAGAAATCCCTAAAACGATCGAAAGCTCGTGGCGCAGGCCGAAAATGCCCTGGCTGTGGGTCCATACCTCCAGCTTGCCGTTGCGCAGCCGCGCGATGGCGCACGACGGGCCTATCGAGGCGTGCGCGACGAACTGCTTGGCGTACGAGGCCTTGAGCAGGCGGCCGGCGGGCGCGCCCTTTACCTCTTTCAACACCACCCGCTCGCTCACGTTGGCGCGCAGCCAGGCGTGATAGTCCTCGGGGACCAGTGCTTCTTCCCATACCGCCCGGGCGCGCAGCCTGGCCGCCGCGGCGATCGCCGCCTCCTCGCGCTCGGCGAGCACGCCGACAAAGCTGCCGTCTATGACCAGCACGGCGTCCTGCAGGCCGTCGGGGTTCAATTCCTTCAACGCACGGAACGGCTTCGACGGCCGCACGATGCGGCCGAAGAGCATCCCGGGCAGCGTCATGTCGTGGAGGTAGGCCGGCTTGCCGGCGACCTTGGCGGGAAGGTCGATGCGCGGCGCGCTGTTGCCGACGACACGCGAAGGGCCGGAGGGCTTGAGGCCGGCGCCGGCGGGCGGCGCCTCGGTGGCTTCCGCCGCGCATTCCCAGTAGGTTACGCGGCTGCCGTTCCTGGCCTTGATGGTGCCGTCTTCCACCGTGAGCTCGCCGATGGGCGCGCCGAGCAGCTCGGCGGCATGGGCGAGCAGCATGCCGCGCGCCTGCACGCAGGCCTCGCGCAGGTTCTTGCCGCCTTCCTGCACCGACATGCTGCCCGACGTATAGCCCTCGTCGGGGCTGTGCGCGGTGCTAGGCGGCACGATGCGGATGCGCTCCAGCGCCACGTCGAGCTCCTCGGCCGCAATCTGGGCGAGCGCCGTATTGATGCCCTGGCCGAGCTCGACCTTGCCGCTTGCGATCCAGACGGTACGGTCGCGCTCGAAGCGCAGGCGCTTGTTCACCCGCGCATCTCCGCGGCGGCACGCAATACGGCGCGAACCACCCGGTTGTGGGCGCCGCAGCGGCAAAGGTTTCGATCCAGCGCGGCGCGAACTTCGTCTTCCGAAGGGGAAGGATTGCCGTTGAGGAACGCCACTGCGCTGACCGCGATGCCGCTGATGCAGTAGCCGCACTGAGCGGCCTGCTCCGCGAGCAAGGCCTTCTGCACCGGATGCAGCGTGCCTTGCTGGCCCAAGCCCTCCACGGTGGTGATTTTCTTGCCGGCGACGGACCAGAGCGGCGCGTCGCACGAAGGCATCGCCTTGCCCTCGACCATCACGAAGCACGCGCCGCACTGGCCGGTGCCGCAGCCGTAGCGGCTGCCCACCAGGCCGAGGTCGTTGCGCAGGACGTAGAGCAGCGGCGTGTCCGAATCTGCCGTAACGCTGCGGCGCACGCCGTTTACTTCGATTTCCGTCAACTCAGCACCATGTGGATGAGCGCCAGCCGCCCTTGCTGCTGCTCCAGTCCCCTCTTCAGCGCGGCCGGCACGTCCTGCGGCCGCTCCACCTTCTCGCCGTAGCCGCCGTAGGCTTGCGCGAGCTTCGCATATTCCGGGCGCGGCGTGATCCCCGTGCCTGCGAACCTGCCGCTGCGCACCGCTGCGCCGTCCGGGTAATAGGTCTGGACGTCGGTCCTCTGCGAGAGATAACCCGCGTTGTCGAACAGCACGACGAGCAGCGGCAACCCGAGCTCCTGGCTCGCGCCGAAGGCGGCCGGCACCGGGTTGTAATGGAAAGCGCCGTCGCCGATCGTCACTGCGACCACGCGGCGCGGATCGGCGTGCTTCACGCCCAGGCCGGTGGCGAGCCCGACCCCGAGACCGCCGAAGCTCGATTCGAAGAACCCGCCCGGCTGCAGCCGCGTCAGCCGCTGCAGCAGCTCCAGGCGATGCGTGATCGTTTCGTTCACCACGACGGCCTGCGCCGGCAGCGCCTCGTCGAGCGCCTGCGCGATCCATGCGTTGCTCATGGCTTCGGCCGCCGGGTCGAGGCGGCGGGCGGCGCGCGTGGACGGCTTCTTTCCGGGAATTCTCTCGACCAGACCTCGCAGCGTGCCGCGCAGCTCGCCCGGCACCACCATGTCGGTGCGAAAGCCCCAATAGGGCAGGCGCGCGCGCAACGGATCCTCGCCGATCGCGTAGACCGGCATGCCTTGTCCGAGCGAGGACGGCGGATGCCACGGCAGCACCGCGTCGGCCAGCAGCACGGCGTCGGCGTCCTTCATCAACGCGGCCATGTCGGGGACCACCCCGGCGTACAGCGGGTGTGCGCGCGGGAAGTTGAAGTAGTACGGCTGCCAGGCTTCGGCGACCGGCGCGCCCAGGGCTTCGGCCAGGGCGACGAGTGCCGCCACCGCCGCCGGATCCCGCCCGGCCTCTTCCGTGATGATCAGCGGGCGCTGCGCGCGGGCAAGGCACTTCGCCAGCGCATCCAGCGCCGCGGGCTCAGCCGCGGCCGGCCGCGGCAGGCTGGCGAGTGCGGGCTGCGGCACCTCGTCCATCAGGTGCTCGATCGGCACGCAAAGGAATACCGGCCCGCGCGGCGCATTCAGCGCAAGCTGGCAGGCGCGCTGCACCGACGGCGGCAGCAGCGACGCCGCATTCACGGTGCAGCTCCATTTCACGCTGGCCTCGATCAGGCGCGCCGGGCCGCCGGTGTCGGTGAGCAGGCGAAGCCACTGCCGGCCCACCATCGGCGCGGGGGGCTCGCCGAAAGCGATGGATTCGCCCGCCATCACCACCATCGGTACCCGCTCGTGCAGCGCGATGCGCAGCGTCATGGCGGCGTGCAGCGTCCCCACCGTGGTGTGCAGCATCACCGCGGGCAGCTTGCCGGTAGCCTTGGACCAGCCGCTTGCCATGGCCACCGCGGCTTCCTCGTGGCGCACCGAGACGTAGTCGGGAAACTCGCCCGAGGCGTGCGGCCGCGCGAGCGCCTCCCATAACGGCGCCCAGTCCGAGCCGGGCGAGGCGAAGATGCGCTCCACGCCCATCGCGCGCAGCGTCCTGAGCACTGCTTCGGCGCCCAGCATCAGTGCAGGTTCAGCAGGCGCGCGGCGTTGCCGCCACAGATTTTCTGAAAATCGGCAGGGGACACCTGGCCGCGTATCCAGCCCACCGGGTCTTTTTCCCCGACCGGGTAATCGCTGCCCATCACCAGCCGATCCGCACCGACGCGCTCCAGCAGCACTTTCAGGACCTGCGGATCGTAGACGCAGGTGTCGTAGTGGAAAGAGCGCAGAAACTCGCTGGGTCTTCTGCCGCCGGTATTCTTCACCGTGTCGGGACGGTTGGCGTGGTTGCGATCCATGCGTCCGAGGTAGTGCGGAAAGTAGCCGCCGCCGTGGGCGATGACCACTTTGAGCCCGGGGAAGCGGTGCATCACGCCTTCGTAGATAAGCGAAGCCAGGACCTTGGCTTCCTCGATGGACTGCCCGGCGGAGTTCCACAGCGCGTAGCGCTGGAACCACGGGTCGCGCACGCCCTCGGGATGGATCCACACCGTGGCGCCGATGTCGTTCACCGCCTCCCAGAACGGGTGGTACTGCGGCTCGCCGAGGTAGACGCCGTTGTAGCTGGAACCCGCGTTGATGACCTTGGCGCGGCCGATCTCCTTTAGCGAAAGGCCGACGTCCTGCAAAGGCAAGACGGTGGAGGCGACCAGGCGCCCGGGATACTGCGCAGCCCATTCCGCTACGGTCGCGTTGCAGCGCCGGCACAGCTCCAGGTCGGTCTGCGGATCGGCCCAGGAAGTGCCCTGCAGCACGGTGCTTGCCGTGACGACCGCCGCGTCGATGCCGCGCGCGTCCATGTCCTCGACCAGCGTTTGCGGACGCATCATGCGCATGAGGAGCTCGCGCGAGCCGGGGCGCGGTTCCGTCGCCGGATGGGCACCGAAGCCGCTGAAGACCGTCTTGTTGGCCGACGCCCTGAACACATGCTCATCGAGCATGTGCACGTGGAAGTCGACGATCATCTACCGATGCCCAGCTCCGGGATGAGCTTGGCGTAGCGCTGGTATTCGGCGCGCACGTACCCCGCGAACTGCTCCGGCGCCATGGGCTCGGCGAGGTCGACCGCGAGGGCACGGAAGCGATCGCGCACCATCGGGTCCTGCATCGCCTTCAGCACCGCCTGGTTCATGCGCTCCACCGGTTCGCGCGGCGTGCCGGCGGTGGTGTAAAAGCCGAAGTACGGCCCGCCGTCCACGCCCTTGATGCCGTTTTCCTGCAACGTCGGCACATCGGGGAAGTCGGGATGGCGGTTGGGCCCGGCGATGGCTATCATGCGCTGCTTGCCGGCCTTCGCCGTGGCGAGCCCCACGCCCGGATCGAAGGCGAGGTGGATGACGCCGCCCAGAAGATCCTTGAGCGCCGGCCCGGCGCCCTTGTAGGGCACGTGGGTGAGCTTGACGCTCGCTTCGCGGTTGAACACCTCGACCGCGATGTGCGGCGAGGTGCCGTTGCCGGGGGTGCCATAGCTCAGCTTGCCCGGATTGGCGCGCGCGTAGGCGAGGAACTGCTTGAAGTCCTTGAACGGCACGTCCGGGTGCGTGATGACGTAGAGGGAAACGCTGCCGGTGGCCGCCACCGGCATGAGCGCCTTGGACGGATCGAGGTCGTCGCGCTTCAGGAGGTGCGGCGCCATCATCACGGTCGAGCCGGGCGCGTACACCATGGTGTAGCCGTCGGGGTCGGCGCGCGCCACCGGCTCGAAGCCGATGTAGCCGCCGGCGCCGGGACGGTTTTCGATCACGAACGGCTGGCCGAGCGCCTCCTGCAGCTTGGCGCCGAGCACCCGCGCGGTAATGTCCGCCACGCCGCCGGGCGCGACGTTCACGATCACGCGCACCGGCTTGGACGGCCACTGCTGCGCGAACGCGCTGGCCGCAAATGTGGCCGCGACCAGTGCGAAAAGAACCTTCTTCATCACTTTTGCCTCTTCAGGAAGTCGCCGACGATGGCGTTGAAGCGCGCCGGGTTCTGGATGTTGGCGATATGCGCTGCCTTTTCGATCGAGCGGTGCTGCGCCCCCGGCACTTTCTTGGCGAACCCCGCCATCAGCTCCGGCGGGCCGCCGATCTTGTCGTCGGCACCGCTCACGTACAAGGTGGGCGCCTTGATCTGAGGCAGCCGGTTCTCGATGTCCAGGCCGAGAAACGCCGCGGTGACGCCCAGGTAGCCGAGCGTCGTGGTCCCGCGGATCATGTTGCGGATCTTCTGCAGCTCATCTGGATGCGTGGCCTTGAATTCTTCCGAGAACCAGCGCTGCGCCGTGGGCTCGACGATCACCTCGACGCCGTCCTTGGCGACGGCCTCTCGAAGCTTGTGCCACATCGCCGCGAAGTCAGGCACCATTTTGACGCGGCAGCAGCAGGGCACCAGGGCGTTGACGCGGTGGGACTGGGCCAGGGCAAACGCCTGCACCAGCGCGCCGCCCAGGCCCAGGCCGACCAGGTGGGTTTTCTGGATGTTGAGCTCGTTCACCAGGCCGAGCAGGTCGTTCACCAGCAGGTCCATGGTGTAGTCGCCCTCGGTGGCCTGGGTATCGCCGTGGCCGCGCAGATCGTAGCGCAGGATGCGGAACGCCTTGCCGAGCTCCGCGGCCTGGCTGTCCCACATGGTGAGATCGTTGGCGATGCCGGTGACGAAGGTGACGTAAGGCGCACCCTCCTTGCCGTCCACCTGGTAGGTAAGCTTGATGCCGTTGACGTCGACCTGCGGCATGCGGCTATCCCCTCCTCATGCGCGCAGGGCGCAGACGCTGTTGACGCTGTGGTAGAGCTCGATCAGCTGCGCGCTCCCTGGATGGCCTGCCAAACCCGCTGCGGCGTCGCCGGCATGTCCAGATGCTCTACGCCGAGCGGCCGCAGTGCGTCCAGTATCGCAAGAATCACGGCCGGCGGGGCGCCTACGCAGCCCGCCTCCCCCACTCCCTTGACTCCCAGCGGATTGGTCTTGGCCGGGACGTCGATGAAATCCAGCTCGTAGTGCAGCGGCAGGTCGTTCGCGCGCGGCATGGCGTAGTCCATGAAGCTCGCCGATAACATCTGGCCGGACTCCCGATCGAAGGCCACGTTCTCCATCAGCGCCTGGCCGATGCCCTGCGCCAGCGCACCTTCGATCTGCCCATGGCAGATCATCGGATTGATCACCCGGCCGACGTCGTCCACCACGGCATAGCGGCCGATTTCGACCACGCCGGTCTCCGCGTCGATCTCCACCTCGCAGACGTGGCAGCCGTTCGGAAAGCTGGGCGGGGCCGCCGACGAGCCGCTCGCGTCCAGGCCGGTGCCGAACCGGGTGGTCGGGCCGGCCGGCCGGAAGAACGCACGGGCGACCTCGGTAAGCGGCAGCGAGCGGTCGGTGCCTACGACGGTGAAGCGGCCGGCCTGGAACTCGATGTCCTTGGGCGATGCCTCCATCAGATGCGCCGCCATGTCCTTCGCTTTCTCGATGATCGCGTCGGCCGCGCCCTTGAGCGCGGAGCCGCCCAGCATGGCGCTGCGCGAGGCATAGGTGCCGCGCCCGAACGCCACGGCGTCGGTGTCGCCCTGGATGAGACGGATGTTCTCGAACGGCACGCCGAGCCATTCGCAGACGAGCTGCGCATAGGTCGTAGCGTGGCCCTGGCCGTGGGAATGCGTACCGGCGACGATCGTCACCATGCCGCTCGGGTCGAAGCGCAGCTCCATGCGTTCGTTGAAGACGCCGGAATCCTCGAGGTAATAGATCAGAGACCGGCCGCGCAGCCTGCCTTTTGCTGCGGAAGCTTCCTTTCGGGAAGCAAAGCCGCTCCAGTCGGCGATCGCGAGCGCGCGATCGGTGAGCTTGGCGAACTCGCCCGAGTCGTAGGTCCATCCGACCGCCGCGCCGACGGTCCAGCCGGCGGTCGTGTTGTAGGGCATCGCGCTCGGTGGGATGTAATTGCGCCGGCGCAACTCCACCGCATCCATGCCCAGCTTGTGCGCCGCCTCGTCCATCAGCCGTTCCATGACGTAGGAAGCTTCCGGGCGGCCGGCGCCGCGGTAAGGACCGAGCGGCGTGGTGTGGGTGAAGGTCGCCTTGCTTGCCACCAGCAGGGCGGGCACCACGTACACGCTCGGGATGTTGCGCAGCGCGCACAGCACGGGCACCACGCCCGCGTTGGTGACGTAGGCGCCGACGGCGTGCAGCGCCTGCGCGCGCACGCCTAGGATCTTGCCGTTCTCGTCGAGCGCCATTTGGGCGCTGATGAGCTGGTCGCGGCCGTGGTTGTCGGTAAGGATGGATTCGGTGCGAGTGCCGACCCACTTCACCGGGCGACCGAGCTTGCGCGAAGCCCACAGGACCAGTCCGTCTTCGGGATAGATGTCGCCCTTCATGCCGAAGCCGCCCCCGACATCGGGGGAGATCACCCGCAGCTTGATCTCGGGAACCTTGAGCACCGCGCCGGCAACGATGGCGCGCACGCCATGCGGATTCTGCGAGCTCGTGTAAAGCGTGAACGCATCGTCGGCGGCGTTATAGTCGCCGATCGTGGCGCGCGGCTCCAGCGTGTTCGCCGTGATGCGGTTGTTGTACAGCCGCACCGAGACCACGTGCTTCGCCTTGGCGAACGCGGCCTCGGTCGCCTCCTTGTTTCCCATCATGAGCGGGAATGCCAGGTTGCCCATGGCGTTGTCGTCCCACACCTTGGGCGCGCCGTCTTTGGCCGCGTCTTCCACGTTTACCGCGGCAGGCAGCGGCTCGTAGTCCACCTCCACTTTCTCCGCGGCGATGCGCGCCTGCTCGGGAGAGCTGGCCACCACGAACGCGACGCGGTCGCCGACATAGCGCACCTTGTGCGCCTCGAGCAGCGGCCGGAAGGTGCGGTAGCCCTTGGGCCCCCCCATGTCCTCCGGCATGAACAGCGGCGGGATGCCGCCCAGATCGTCCCTGCGCGCGTCCTCTCCGGTCAGCACACACGCGACTCCGGGCGTCGCCAAGGCGGCGCTGACGTCGATGGCGCGGATGCGGGCATGCGCGTGCGGCGACATGACGACCGCGCCGTGCAGCATGTGAGGGAGCTGTATGTCGTCGACATAACGCGAGCGCCCAGTCAGGAAGCGCTGGTCTTCGACTCTGCGTACGGGCTGACCGATTCCGAAGCGGCTCATCTGCTACGATTTAACACGAACATGTTCATTTGGAAACAGCGATGAAGGAAGCGGCGCTGGTCACCGGGGCGGCCACCGGCATCGGCCGCGCCGCAGTACTGGCGCTCGCACGCGCAGGCTACGACGTCGCGCTGAATTATTCCAGCAGCCAGGCGGCGGCCCGCGAAACCGCCGCCGAGGCGCAAAAGGCAGGCGCGAAAACGCTTCTTGTGCGTTGCGACGTAAGCGACGAGCCGGGCGTGCGGCAGATGCTGGCCGCGGTCGAAGCCGAATTCGGACGGCTGGATGTGCTCGTCAACAACGCCGGCACCACCGCAACCTGGAAGCCCAGGGACCTGGAAACGCTGTCGCTGGCGGAGTGGGATCGGGTGTTCGCGGTGAACGTGCGCGGCCTGTTCCAGGTTACCCGGGCTTCGGTTCCCCTGTTGAAGAAATGCCGCGGTTGCGTGGTCAACACGGCCAGCATCGTGGGCCTGCGGCCCGGCCCGCAGCCGCTGCCCTATGCCGCAAGCAAGGCTGCGGTCGTCAACCTTACCAAGACGCTCGCCTGGAACCTCGCGCCCGAGATTCGCGTCAACGCGGTCGCGCCCGGCTGGATGGAAGGGGAATGGATGAAGCGCATGCTGAACGACAAGTACGAAGACCTCATGGGCAAGCGCGCCAAGGCCACGCCGCTGAAGCGCGTGGTCACTGCCGACGACGTGGCGCAGACCATGATGAGCCTGATCCGCTCCAACCGGTTCGTCACCGGTGAAGTCATCGTCATCGACGGCGGCTTCAGCGCCTGCACCTGAGCATGCTCGAAGGCGTCGTTCCGTTTCCTGCGGAGTTCGCGCGGCGCTACCGCGCCAAGGGCTACTGGCAGGACAAGTCGCTTGCCGAGGAATTCGCGGTAGTGTTCCGCAAGTACGCGTCCAGGGTGGCGCTGATCGACGGCGAGCGCAGCTTCACCTACCAGGACATCGACCGCAAGAGCGACAACCTGGCGCTGAACCTGCTGGCGCTCGGCCTGAAGCCGCTCGATCGGGTGGTGCCGACGCTGCCCAACATCGCCGAATTCGTGATCCTGTACTTTGCCCTGCAGAAGATCGGCGCCGTGCCCATCGCCGCGCTCGTGTCGCATCGCTTTGCCGAGATCAACCAGTTCGTCCAGCTTTCGGGCGCCAGCGCCTGCGTCTATCCCGAGCGCCACGGCGACTTCGAGTTCGAGCCCATGATGCGCCGGGTGCAAGCGGACAACGCCTGCCTGAGGTTCTGCATTCCGCTGCCGAAGCTGCGGGCGCTGATCGAGAAACCGGCCGGGGGCGAGCTGCGCGGCATCCGCATCGACCCGACCAATCCTTGCATCTTCCAGCTCTCGGGCGGCACCACCGGCATCCCGAAGCTCATTCCGCGCAGCCACAACGACTACGCGTACAACTCCAAGGCGGCGGCGCCGGTGTGCGGGGTTGGCGCCGACTCGGTGTTGCTGCTCGCGCTGCCGATCGCCCACAACCTGCCGCTCGCCTGCCCCGGCATCCAGGGCTATTTTTTCCACGGCGCCAAGGTGGTGCTTTCTCCCACGACGCGGCCGGAACCGATGTTCTCCCTCATAGAGCAGCATCGGGTGACACATATCAAGGTGGTTCCCGCGCTGCTCATTCGGCTCATCAACGACGCTTCTATCGGCAATTTCGATCTGTCGAGCGTGAAGCTCATCCAGAGCGGCGGCCAGCGCATGCAGCCCGAAGTGCGGCTGAAGGCCCACCGCCTGATGCCGGGCTGCTTCGTGCAGGAGAATTTCGGCATGTCCGAAGGCATGCTGTTCTTCGTGCGGCTGGACGACCCGCAGGAGGTGAAGCTGGAGACCTGCGGCCGGCCTATCTGCCCGGACGACGAGGTGCGCCTGGTGGACGATGAGGGTCGCGAGGTGGCCGACGGCGAAGTGGGGGAGCTTACCTGCCGCGGTCCCTACACGCTGCGAGGCTACTTCGGAGTGCCGGATTACAACGCGCGTCAGTTCACCGCCGACGGTTTCTACTGCTCGGGCGACCTGATGCGCAAGCACCCGTCGGGCAACTACGTGGTGGAAGGACGCAAGAAGGACCTCATCAACCGGGGCGGCGAGAAAATCAGCGCCGAGGAGATCGAGAACCTGATTCTCATGCACCCGGCGGTGCAGAACGCCGCCTGCGTGCCGGTGCCGGACACAAACCTCGGGGAGAAGATGTGCGCCTGCCTGGTGCTGAAGCCCGGCAAGCGCATCGCCCTCGCGGAGCTGGTCGATTTCCTCAAGGAGAAGGAAATTGCCAGGTTCAAGCTGCCCGAGCGCCTGCTGGTGTGCGACGACTTCCCGGTCTCCACGTTCGGCAAGGTCTCCAAGAAAGCGCTGGCGGAAATGGCGGAAAAGCATGCGCATCATTGACCTGCACTGCTACCCGGGCACCAAAGAATGGATCGCATGCCAGGGTCCGTACGTCGCGCAGCTCGCGCGCTACTGGAAGCGCGACTGGTCGGCGAAGTCCGAGGAGCAGGTCCTGCAGGATTTCACCGAAGCGGGCGTCGAGGCGGTGCTGGTCGCACTCGACCTCGAGACGACCATCAAGACGCCGCCGGTCACCAACGAGTACGTCCATGCCATGTGGAAGCGGCATCCCCGGCGCATCATCCAGGCGTGGGGTGCGCTCGAGCCTTCCAAGAAGAACGTTCTTGACCAGGCGAGAAAGGCGATGACGCAGCTCGGCCTGATCGGCTTTCACTTCCACCCGATCATGCAGCACTTCCGGGTCGACGACCGGCGCTACTACCCCATGTTCGAGCTCATCGACGAGCTCGGCGCCGCGGTGATGATTGACGTCGGCACCACCGGCATGGGCGCCGGGATGCCGGGAGGCCATGGTGCGGTGATCCGTCATGCGCATCCGGCAAGCATCGACCAGCTCGCCGCCGATTTCCCCCGCCTGAAGATCATCATGGCGCACCCGGGCTGGCCCTGGGTGGACGAGACTACCGCGGTGGCGCTGCACAAAGGCAACGTCTACTGGGAGATGTCGGGATGGGCGCCCAAGCACTTCCCCGGCAACCTCAAGGTCGACATGCGCGGCCGGCTGCAGGACAAGATCATGT
>DATACE010000220.1:0-2800 GCA_036259215.1 Burkholderiales bacterium
CAGGTGCTCAACGTGGGGGTGTATCGGCCCAACCTCTACTTCGAGGTGGTGCAGACCACCAACGAAGCCGAGAAAAAGCAGGCGCTGCTCGAGGTGGTGCGCTCCGGCGGCGCCGGCATCGTCTACTGCGCCACCGTCAAGGCGGCCAAGGCCGTGCACGCCTGGCTCGACGGACAGGGCGTGAAGGCGGAGCTCTACCACGGCCGCCTCGGCGGGCGCGAACGCGCCGCGCGCCAGGAAGCCTTCATGAAAGGCGCGGCACGCACCATGGTCGCCACCAACGCCTTCGGCATGGGCATCGACCGGCCCGACATCCGCTACGTCGTACACTACAACCTGCCCGGCAGCCTGGAAGCGTATTATCAGGAGGCCGGGCGCGCCGGCCGCGACGGCAAGGAAGCCCGCTGCACCCTGCTCTACGACCATGGCGACCGCGGCGTGCAGCTCTACTTCGCGAGGCAGCGCAGCAAGGTCGAGCTCCTCGCCGCCTACGCCCGCCGCACGCAATGCCGCTGGCAAATGATCCTCGAGTACTTCGACGAGGAAGTCGGAGCGGGCGACGAATGCGGCGCCTGCGATAACTGCGTGCAGCGCAGCAGCGACGCGACGGCGCGCATGAAGATCGACCTGAAGCCCAAGCCCCACCTGAAGCAGGGCGACGCCGTGCGCGTGCGCAAGTACGGCCGCGGCACCGTGGCCGAGGTGCACGACGATCGCATCGCCGTGACCTTCAAAGGCGGCGTTCGGCGCGAGTTCGCGCCGAACTACGTGGTGCCCGCAAAACGATAACGCAGCGTCGTCGACTGCTTAAGCGCGCTCCATATACTTGCCTTCGTTGGTGTCCACCTTGATGCGCTCGCCGACGTTGACGAACGGGGGCACCTGCACGGTAATGCCGGTCTCCAGCCTGGCCGGCTTGAAGCTGGTGGTCGCGGTGGCGTTTTTGATGCCGGGCTCGGTGTCCACGACCGTGAGCACCACCGAGGGCGGGATGTCGACGCCGATCGGGCGGCCGTTGTAGAAATTGATCTGCACGTCGGTATTGGGCAGGAGATAGCCCGCCTGGCCCTCGAGAAAGTCGGCCGGCAGCGAAGTCTGCTCGTAGTTCTCTTTGTCCATGAAGACGTAGCTGTCGCCGTCCTGGTACAGGTACTGCATTTCCCGCGGGTCGACGAACGCGCGCTCGACCTTGTCCTCGGTGCGAAAGCGCTGGTTGGTCTTGGTGCCGGCCTCGATATCCTTCATCTCGACCTGCATGAACGCGCCGCCGCGGCCGCCCACGTGCACGTGGTAGGACTTGAGGACGCGCCACACGCGCTTGTCCCATTCGATGAGGTTGCCGACGCGGATTTCGACTGCTTCGACTTTTGCCATGGCGAATTGAAGCGGGAAAGGGCGCGAATTCTACACGATTTATAATGAAAACAACGTGTTCGACCCAAAAGCTTTCGTCGCCGGACTGCCCAACATGCCGGGCGTGTACCGCATGCTCGGCCCCACGGGCGAGGCGCTCTACGTCGGCAAGGCGCGCGACCTGCGAAAGCGCGTGGCCTCCTACTTCCAGAAGACCATCGCCAGTCCGCGCATCCAGATGATGGTGTCGCAGGTCGCCTCGATGGAGGTCACCGTGACGCGCTCCGAGGGCGAGGCGCTGCTGCTCGAGAACAACCTCATCAAGAGCCTCGCGCCGCGCTACAACATCCTGTTCCGCGACGACAAGTCGTATCCGTATCTCATGGTGACGGGTCATCGCTATCCCCGGCTGGGGTTCCACCGCGGCGCCAAGGACCGGCGCAACCGCTATTTCGGCCCGTTTCCCCACGCCTACGCCGTGCGTGAGAGCATCCAGCTTCTGCAGCGCGTATTTCGCCTGCGCACCTGCGAGGACACGGTGTTCGAGAACCGCTCCCGGCCCTGCCTGCTCCACCAAATCCGCCGCTGCACCGCACCGTGCACCGGCAAGATCGCGCCCGAGCCGTACGCCGAGGACGTGGCGAACGCGATGCTGTTTCTCGAGGGCCGCGAAGACGACGTGATCGGAAGTTTGAACGACAAGATGCACGCGGCGTCGCAGGCGCAGCGCTACGAAGAAGCGGCGGCCTACCGCGACCAGGTGCGGGCGCTGTCGCGCGTGCAGGCGCGCCAGTATGTCGAGTCCAACCGCGGCGTGGACGCCGACGTCGTGGCCTGCGCCATCGACGGCGGCATCGCCTGCGTCAATCTGGTGATGCTCCGCGGCGGGCGCCATGTCGGCGACCGCAGCTTCTTCCCGGCGAATGCGGAGGGCGCGGCGGAGGACGAGGTGGTCTCGGCGTTCCTGGAGCAGCACTACCTGGAACAGCCGGCGCCCGCGCTCGTCGTTACCAGCGAGCCGGTGGAGCTCGAAAACATCAATGTCGTGAACCCGTCGCATGGCGAGCGCAGGGTATGGCTGGACATGGCGCGCAAGAACGCCGTGCTCGCGATCGCGCAGCGGGTGCGCGACCGTGCCACCCAGGAAGGCCGCCTGGTCGCGCTGCGCGAGGCGCTGGGCCTGGCCGAGGGCAGCCAGCGCATCGAGTGTTTCGACATCAGCCACACGATGGGCGAGGCGACCGTGGCCTCGTGCGTGGTCTACGACCACCAGCAGATGCAGCGCTCCGAGTATCGCCGCTTCAACATCCGCGATGTCGCCCCGGGCGACGACTACGCCGCGATGCGCCAGGTGCTGGCGCGGCGCTACGAGCGCGTGGCCGCGGAAGGCGGCCGCATCCCGGACCTGATCCTGATCGACGGGGGCAGGGGGCAGGTGAGCGCGGCG
>DATACE010000221.1:0-4705 GCA_036259215.1 Burkholderiales bacterium
ACGTGCAGCACCGAGCCGTCCTGGACGTTGCAGCCTTCGCCGATAGTCACCTGGTCGTTGTCGGCACGGATGACGACCTTGAACCACACGCTGACGTCCGTTTCCAGAATTACGGAACCGATAACCGTGGCGTCATGGGCAATATAGTGGCGCTCGCCCAGGAGCTGCACGCGGCGCTCGCCGAAAGAAAAAAGGGGCATGGCGCTATGATAATCGAGTGAAAGTGCTCGTTCTCGGCGCCGGCGTGGTCGGCGTGACCAGCGCCTGGTATCTCGCGCAGGCGGGCCATGAGGTGACCGTGCTCGACCGCCAGCCGCAGGCGGCGCAGGAGACTTCGTTCGCCAACGGCGGGCAGATCTCGGCCGCGCACGCCGAGCCGTGGGCCAAGCCCTCGCTCCTGCCTAAGCTCGCGCGCTGGCTCGGGCGCGAGGACGCGCCGCTGCTATTCCGGGCGCGCGCCGACTGGGCGCAATGGGAATGGGCGCTGCGCTTCCTGGGGGAATGCATGCCGGGCGCCTTCGAGCGCAACTGCCGCGCGCTCGCCGGGCTTGCCGCCTACAGCCGCGAATGCCTGCTCGCGCTGCGCGATCGCCTGGGCATCAGCTACGACCACCTGAGCCGCGGCATCCTGCACTTTGCCACCGACGCGCGCGATTTCGAGGTGCTGGCGCGCGGCGCGGAGGCGGTGCGCACGCTCGGCATCGCGCGCGAAGTGAAATCCGCGCCCGAGTGCCTGGCGCTCGAGCCGGCGCTGAGGGACTCGCACGACCCGGTCGCCGGCGGCGTGTATACACCGAGCGACGAGTCGGGCGACGCGCATCGCTTCACGCGCGAGCTGGCGAGGCTCGCCTCGCAGTGCGGCGTGGCGTTTCGCTTCAATGCCGCGCTGAAGGCGCTCGAGGCCGAGGGCGGCAGCGTCACCGCGGCGCGGCTGGAAGACGACCAGCGCCTGAGCGCGGACGCGTACGTGGTCGCGCTGGGAAGCTACAGCCCGCTCTTGCTGCGCCCCTTGGGCATCCGCATCCCGGTCTACCCGCTGAAGGGCTACTCCATCACGCTGCCGCTCGGGCCGGCGGAGGAGGCCGCGGCGCCTTCGGTGAGCCTGACCGACGAGGCGCACAAGATCGTGATCTCGCGCCTGGGCAGCCGCCTGCGCGCGGCCGGCACGGCGGAGCTCGCCGGCTACGACACCGGCGTGAACACGCTGCGCTGCGCGGCCATCACGCGCCGCGTGCGCGAGCTCTTCCCGGGGCTGGGCGCGATCACCACCCTCGACACCTGGGCGGGGCTGCGCCCGGCGACGCCGAACAACGTGCCGCTCATCGGGCGCACGCGCCTTTCCAACCTGTTCCTCAACACCGGCTACGGCACGCTCGGCTGGACGCTGGCGTGCGGCTCGGGCCGCGCGCTCGCCGACCTGGTGTCCGGCCGCGCGCCCGACGTGCCCTTCCGGTTCGAGCATTGAAGCCCAGCCAGTCGCTGTTCCTCGAGATCCGCGGCCTGCGCTACCACGTGCGGCGCTGGCCGCGCGAGGGCGCGCGCAAGCTCTTCCTGCTGCACGGCTGGATGGATGTCTCGGCGTCGTTCCAGTTCCTCGCCGACGCGCTGGGCGGATGGGACATCTACGCGCCCGACTGGCGCGGCTACGGGCTCACGCAATGGGGCAAGTCGGATTGCTACTGGTTTCCGGATTACATCGGCGACCTTGATTTTCTCCTCGAGGAATTTGAACCCGGCAACCCCGTGAACCTGGTCGGCCACAGCTTGGGCGGCAACGTGGCGTGCCTGTACGCCGGCGTGCGGCCGCAGCGCGTGGCGAAGCTCGTCAACCTGGAGGGGTTCGGCCTGAAGCGCACGCGCGCGGAGGACGCGCCGCGGCGCTATGCGCGCTGGCTGGAAGAGCTGCGCCAGCGGCCGCGCCTTCGCACCTACAAGGACTTCGACGAGCTCGCCGCGCGGCTGCGCCAGGGAAATCCCAGGCTGTCGGCGGAGAAGGCGAGCTTCCTCGCACGCCAGTGGGGGCACAACGCCGGCGAGCAGGGGGTGCTGCTGCGCGGCGATCCGGCGCACAAGATCGTGAACCCGGTGCTGTGGCGCTACGAGGAAATGCACGCCTGCTGGCAGCAGGTCACCGCGCCGGTGCTGTGGGTCGACGCGGCGGCCTCCGACACGCTGCAGCGCATGGGCCTCACGCAGGCGGACCACGCCGAGCGGCGCGCGGCGTTCCGCACGCTTCGCTACGAGACGGTGGCCGACGCGGGCCACATGCTGCACCACGACCAGCCCGAAGCGGTGGCGCGCCTCATAGAAGAGTTCCTCAACGAAGATCTCCCGGGCAACGACGTCTCGCGCTGATGGCGCAGCTCTTCACCCTGCATCCCACGCATCCGCAGAAGCGCCTGGTGCGCCAGGCGGCCGACATCGTGCGCCGCGGCGGCCTCATCGCCTATCCCACCGACTCGTGCTATGCGCTGGGCTGCCACCTGGGCGAGGGCGCGGCGCTCGAGCGCCTGCGCGCCATCCGCGGCATCGACGAGCGCCACCACCTCACGCTGATGTGCCGCGATCTTTCCGAGATCGCGAAGTACGCGATGGTCAACGACAAGAACTTCGCCCTGCTCAAGGTGCCGGGGAGCTACACCTTCATCCTGCCGGCGCGGCGGGAGGTGCCGCGCCGGGTGACGCGCAAGAAGACCATCGGCGTGCGCATCCCCGGCCATCCGGCGGCGCACGCGCTGATCGCCGAGCTCGGCGAGCCGATGCTCTCCACCACGCTCACGCTGCCCGGCGACGCCGCGCCGCTGTCGGACGCGCAGGAGATCCGCGCCCGCCTGGAGCGCCGCCTCGACCTCATCATCGACGCCGGGCCCTGCGACACGCAGCCCAGCACGGTGCTCGATCTCACCGGCGCCGAACCACAGGTGCTGCGCAAAGGCAAGGGCCCGCTCGCCCCGTTCGCGGTCGAGTCGGTCTGATAAAATTCCGGCTCAAAAAGATGGACGTCAATCTCCTCGTTCAGACGGTCGCCATCTATGCGCTCCCGGTGCTGTTCGCGATCACGCTGCACGAGGCCGCGCACGGCTACGTCGCGCGCTACTTCGGCGACATGACGGCGCATGCGCAGGGCCGCATCAGCCTGAATCCGCTGCGCCATATCGATCTCATCGGCACCATCGTGGTCCCGGCGGTGATCCTGACCGCCAGCAGCCTTGCCGGCACGCAGGGGCTGCTGTTCGGCTGGGCCAAGCCCGTGCCGGTGAATTTCTCCGCGCTGCGCAAGCCGCGCCAGCACATGGCGCTGGTCGCCGCCGCCGGGCCGGGCGCCAACCTCGCCATGGCGCTCGCCTGGGCGGTGCTGCTCAAGCTTTCCCTCGTCATGCCCGAGGGCGGATTCGGCGCGGCGCTGGGCGTGATGTCGCGCGCCGGCATCATCGTCAACCTGGTGTTCATGTTCCTCAACCTGCTGCCGATCCTCCCGCTGGACGGCGGACGCATCGTGGCGAGCCTGCTCCCCAGCCGCGCGGCCTGGCAGTATTCCAAGCTCGAGCCGTGGGGCATTCCGCTGCTGCTCCTGCTGCTGGTGACCAATGGCCTGAGCTTCATCCTCGCGCCCCTGGTCGGCGTGTCCGGCGCGCTTATCCGGGCGGTGGTGTTTTGACGATGTACGAAACCCGCGTGCTGTCGGGCATGCGCCCGACCGGCAGCCTGCACCTGGGCCACTACCACGGCGTGCTCAAGAACTGGGCGCTGCTGCAAAACGAGTATCCGTGCCTTTTCTTCGTGGCCGACTGGCACGCGCTCACCACCGACTACGAGGCCCCGGGCGACGTGCAGAAGAACACCTGGGACATGGTGGTCGACTGGCTGGCCGCGGGCATCGATCCCAACCAGTCGATGCTGTTCATCCAGTCGCAGGTGCCCGAGCACGCCGAGCTGCACCTGCTGCTGTCCATGATGGCGCCGCTGGGCTGGCTGGAGCGCGTGCCGACCTACAAGGACCAGCAGGAAAAGCTCGCCCACCGCGACCTGTCCACCTACGGCTTCCTCGGCTATCCGCTGCTGCAGTCGGCCGACATCCTCATCTATCGCTCGCGCTACGTGCCCGTGGGCGAGGACCAGGTGCCGCACGTGGAATTCACGCGCGAGGTGGCGCGCCGCTTCAACCACCTCTACGGCAAGGAGCCGGGCTTCGAGGACAAGGCGAAGGCCGCGGTGAAGAAGATGGGCAGCAAGAAGGCGCGCCTGCTGAACGACCTGCGCGGCAAGTTCCTGGAGCAGGGCGACGCCGAAGCGCTGGCGCGCGCGCAGGCGCTGCTCGACGAGCAGCAGAACCTGTCGCGCGGCGACCGCGAGCGGCTCTACGGCTGGCTGGAAGGCGGCGGCAAGAAAATCCTGGTGGAGCCCGAGGTGCTGCTCACCGAAGCCTCCAGGATGCCGGGGCTGGACGGCCAGAAAATGTCCAAGTCCTACGGCAATACCATCGGCCTGCGCGAGGATCCGGAATCGGTGGCGCGCAAGGTGCGCACCATGCCCACCGATCCGGCGCGCGTGAAGCGCACCGATCCGGGCAACCCGGAGAAATGCCCGGTGTGGGAGCTGCACAAGGTCTACTCTGACGCCGCGCGCAAGGACTGGGTCTGGAAAGGCTGCACCAGCGCCGGCATCGGCTGCCTGGAATGCCAGCAGCCGGTGATCGACGCGATCA
>DATACE010000222.1:0-8142 GCA_036259215.1 Burkholderiales bacterium
TGGCCACCTGCGTGCTGCTGCTGTTTGCCGGCCACGAGCTCGTCTTCGCTCAGCCGGTCGCCGGCTTCTTCCACTTGAACCAGCTCGGTGAGCAGGTCGCTTTGCGGTTTTTTCCTTCGAAGCACGATGAGCTCGCGGAACAGCGCTGCCATCTCGGTGGTGGCAGCTTCCGCCCGGCCGTACTTGTCCGGTGAATCGCGGGCGCTGCCGATGAACAGCGCCATCTCGTCCGACAGCCGCTTCAGGCGAGGAAGTTCGCCGCGCGGCACGCCGAGCATGTGCATGATGACCAGCGCCGGAAGGGGACCGGCGAACTCGCCGATGAAGTCGAATTCACGTCGGCCGCGCAAATCGTCGAGCAGGCTGGCCGTTACCGCTTCGATGTGCGGGCGCAGCGTGTTGACCGAGCGCACGTTGAATACGCGCGCGGCCAGCCTTCGCAGCCGGGTATGCTCGGGTGGGTCCTTGAACACCATCCACAGCGTGAGATAGCGCATCAGCGCCGCGATGCGTTCACCTTCCGCGGAAGGCAGGCTGGCGAAGAAAGGCCGCAGGCGATCCGACGACATTCCGGCGGTGTCGAGGCAGACGCGTTTCACGTCGTCGTATCGCGTCAGCACCCACCCCTTCAGACTCGGACTCCAGTGCGCCGGGTCGTCCTCCCGCAGGCGCGCGAAGACAGCAAACGGGTCGCTCTCGTTCGTCAATGTATTTGGGTCGTAGTAAGCGGGCACTAACTCACCTTTGTAGCGGCTCTCGCGATAGGGGAATCACAAATGGTGCTACGCACAATATTGTTGACTTCCAGCTAATAGGGCCTAAAATGCCGATTGTTGCATTGCACAAAACGAGCAGCGCCCCCTAAAAGGACAGGAGCCAGCAAATGTACGTGACCCCCGAACAGATTCAAGCGGCCAACAAGGCGAACGTGGAAGCGTTCCTGGCCGTGGCGAACGCCCAGTTCGCCGCCTTTGAGAAGCTGGCCACGATCCAGGCCAGCGCCGTGAAGAGCGCCTTCGAGGACTCCATCGCCAACACGCGAGCCCTGCTCGGCGCCAAAGATGTGCAGGAGTTTGTCAGCCTGCAGAACGCCTTTGCCCAGCCGGCCGTCGAAAAGGCCCTCGCCTACTCGAAAAGCGTCTACGAGGTGGCCACCGGCGCCAACGCCGAGCTGTCCAAGGTTGCAGAGCGCCGCGTCGCCGAGTGGAACGAAAACTTCGTTACCCTCCTCGACAAGGTGTCGAAGAACGCGCCCGCCGGCTCCGATGTGGCGGTCGCCGCAGTGAAGTCGATGCTTGCCGCCGCCAACTCGGCCTACGACAACCTCAACAAGGTCGCCAAGCAGGCGACCGAGATTGCCGAGGCCAACGTGGCTGCCGCCACTGAGACCGCGCGAGGCCTGAGCAAGTCGAAAAAGGCTGCGTAAGCCGCAAAGCCGGCCCTCGCAGTTCGCAAGCCCGCCGCTAGGCGGGCTTTGCTTTTGGGGCATCCGAAAACGGAAAGCCGGCGCTGCGTACCGCCTCTCGCAGCGCTGCGGCGGCCGCGCTCACCGTTCCCGGGTCGCCGCGCACGCCCAGCTCGACGTGGCGGCGGCTGCCGTCGCTGCCCATGGACGGCAGGCTGAACACCTTCACTTCCGGGTAGCGCGCGCCTACGGCTTGCATGGCGCCGATAAGCTGGCTTTCCCCGGCGTCGTAGACCAGGATGGAGGCCTCGCTCCATCGATCTCGCCCGAAGAGGTGCCGGTAGCGCGTTTCGAGTACCCACTCGGTCATCGGCCAGGCCATCTGCGGGAAGCCGGGCATGAAATGATGCTCCCGCAGGCTGAACCCTGGAACGCGGTTAACCGGATTGGGGATGATCTGCGCTCCCTCGGGAAAATTGCCCATCTGCAGCCGCTCCGGAGACGCCTCGCCGCCAAAGCGCGCCCGGATCTCGCGCTCGGCCAGCGGATGCAGCTGCAGCCCAACGCCGGCGGCGGCGGCCGCGCATTGGCGCGTGTGGTCGTCGGGCGTGGCGCCGATGCCGCCGAAGGCGAACACCACGTCGCTGGACGCGAGGCTAAGCCGCAGCGCCTGAGTAAGGCGCTGCGGCTCGTCACCCACGTAGTGGGCCCATGAAAGGCGAAGCCCCCGCTTTGCGAGCGCCTCGATGAGAAAGGAGAGGTGCTTGTCCTGGCGCTTGCCTACGAGGATCTCGTCCCCGATGACGTAGGCGCCGAACAATCACGCCGCCTTTTTTGCCCACTGCTGCAGCTCTTCGAGCCCGCCGATATGGCGGCCGTTGATGAAGATCTGCGGCACCGTGCCTCGCCCGGTGATGGCGCCCACCACCCGCGACCGATCGCTGTGGTCCAGCCTCACCTCGGAGTACGCGTAGCCCAGCTCCTTCAGCAGCGCCTTCGCCTTGGCGCAGTAGCCGCAGCCTTCGCGCGTCAGCAGGGCCACCTGGTCGGGCTTCTTCGCCTTCGGATTGATGTAGTCCAGCATGGTATCGGCATCCGAAACCTCGAACGGGTCGCCCGGCTTCTCGGGCTCGATGAACATCTTCTGGATCACGCCGTCCTTGACCAGCATCGAGTAGCGCCAGGAGCGCTTGCCGAAGCCAAGCTCGCTCTTGTCGACGAGCATGCCCATCTTTTCGGTGAACTCGCCGTTGCCGTCCGGCAGCAGGGTCACGTTGCCGCATTCCTGCGTACGGCCCCACTCGTTCATCACGAACGCGTCGTTAACCGAGATGCAGACGATCCGGTCCACGCCATTGGCGAAAAATGCGGGCGCCAGCTCGTTGTAGCGGGGCACGTGGGTAGACGAGCAGGTGGGGGTGAACGCCCCGGGCAGGGAAAACACCACCACGGTCTTGCCCTTGAAGATGTCGTCGGTGCTGAGCGGCTTCCACTCGCCGGACTCGGTCCGGGTGCGAAAGGTCGCCTGTGGAACTTTCTGTCCTTCACGATTGGGAAACACTGCAGCTCCTTCCAAAAGAGAATGGACTCAGTCTAGGAGGCCGTGTTCCCGCCGGCCAATTCTTTGTGGGCATGGCCCTCATAGGGCAGCTCAATAGCACGCTCCCGCTCCAGCGCGCCCAACAGGTAGCGGATATACGCCAAGCCGAACACCACCGGCGCGACCAGCCCGACCAGCGGGACGAAGGCGGCAAGCGCGAGCAGCAGTCCGAGCAGGTAGAGGCCCAGGCGCCGCTCCCGGAAAATGCGCGCCATTTCCTGGGCATCGGCATGCTCGGCCAAGGCGTCGTAGCGCAGCAGTCGCTGGTTGACCCAAGCGAGTATGACAAGGGGGATCAGCGGCCACAGCGGCGGCAGAATCCATAGCGGCAGGCTGAGGACGAACATGCCGGCCATGCCGAGCAAGGCCACGATGCCGTTCCAGACGCTGCCGGCCGTGCCGCCGCCATGACGGCGCTGCAGGGCCGGGAACGAGCGGGCGGCGACGTGATCCACCATCTTCTGCATGCCGAACACGCCGAGGATGAAAAGGGCGGTCACGTACACCAGCGGCACGAACAGCAGGAACAGCAGCACGTGGGCCGCGATCATGGCGGCGTCGCCCAGGTCAAAGCGAATGAAAGCGGCGGCGGGCTCCAGCCATTGCTGCAGCCGCTGCGCCAGCCAGACGGCGAGGCGGGTCCACAGCGCCAGCGCGGCGATGCCCCAGAGCGTGAGCGAAACAAGCATCGGCCACACCATGAGCCACAGCATGCGCGGGTGGAGCAGGTTTGCCAGTCCGTAGAGAAGCGCGCCGGCGATGCTCATCGGCGCAAAGTGTCCCACAACTTGGCCAGCCGCTTGACGGAGACCGGCACCGGCGTCTTCAGCTCCTGGGCAAACAGCGACACGCGCAGTTCCTCCAGCAGCCAGCCGAACTGGGCAAGGTCCGCACCGTGGCCTCCCTGCCTCGCCTTCGACTGCATCTGCCTCCGATACGCCTGCTCGAGCGCAGCCACCTCGGCGGCCAGGCGGGCGTCGCGGCCCGGGTCCACGCGCAGCTTGTCCAGGCGCAAGGACGCCGCCTTGAGATAGCGGGGCAGGTGCTGCAGCCGCTCCCAGGGCGTGCGCGCCAGCCATCCCGGCGCAAGCAGCCGGGCGAGCTGCTGCCGGATGTCGGCGACCGGCCCGGGAAAGCCCTTTTCATTGCCGCTCAGCTTCTTCGCGAGCGCCGCGTGCTCGGACAGGATGCCGCGCGCGGTGCGGGCGATCTCCTGCGCGATGAGGTTGAAGCGGCTGCGGCCTTCGTCGACGCGCCGCGCGAATTGCGCCTGCATCATGGGCAGGGACTCAGCAAGGAACGTGCGCTCCAGCGCGGCGACCACGACATCTTCCTTGAGCGGCCCCAGCGCCATGTCCTTCGCCAGGTCGCGCTCCAAGTCGCGGATGCGATCGCGGAATGCGAGGACGAGCAGCCGGCGCACGCCCATGCGGTGCACCTCGCGCGCCTTCTCGGGCGAATCGAATACCTGCAGCGTCACTCCGTCGCCCTCGTCCACCAGAGCAGGGTAGCCGATCAAAGTGCGCCCGCCGCGCTCCAGTTCCATCAGCTCGGCAAGGTCGCCCATGGTCCAGCCGGTGTGCTTCTCGCCGGTCAGGCCCTCCTGCAGCACCGCCTCGGTATCCGGGGAGAACTGGCGCTTGAGGTCGGGCAGGTTGCGGCTCATGGCAAGCTGGCGGCCATGGTCGTCCACCACGCGGAAATTCATGTGCAGGTGGGGCGGCGCCGAGTCGGCGCGCAAGGCATCGACCGGAACGTCGAGATTCAGCTGGTCGCGGATGAAGCGGGCTAGCGCTTCGGCGAGCGGCCGGTCGCCCGGTGCGACCGTCGCGCAGAACGATTCGGCGAACTCGTCCAGCGGTCCGAGCTTGTGCCGCAGGCGCTGCGGCAGCGACTTGGCCAGGGCCCGCACCTTTTCCTTCAGCAGGCCGGGCACCAACCATTCCGCGCGTGCCGCGGGCACCTGGTTCAGCAGCGCGGGCGGTACGGTGAGCGTGACGCCGTCGCGCGGCGAGCCGGGCTCGAAATGGTACTCAAGCGGGAAGTGGCTCGGCCCGAGCTGCAGCGCGGGCGGAAAGTTCTCGGTGGTAATGCCGGCCGCCTCGTGCCGCATCAGGTCGTCGCGCGACAGGAACAGCAGCTTGGGCTGGGTGCGCTCGGCTTGCAGGCGCCAGCGCTCGAAGCCGGCGCCGTCGTGCACGCCTTCGGGGACGCGCGCCTCGTAGAACGCGTGGATCAGCGCCTCGTCCACCAGGATGTCGGGACGGCGCGACTTGTGCTCAAGCCGCTCGATGTCCGCCACCAGGCGGCGGTTGTGCGCGAGGAACGGCGCGCGGGTGTCGAAGTCTCCCTCCACCAGCGCCGCACGGATGAAGATATCGCGCGCGAGCTTCGGGTCGAGCGGGCCGAAGGGCACCCGCCGGTCCGCGTATACCGGCAGGCCGTAGAGCGTGCCGCGCTCGAGCGCGACCACTTGCGCTCGACTTTTCTCCCAGTGCGGGTCGCGCCGATCGCGCTTGAGCAGGTGAGCGCCCAAGTCCTCCAGCCACTTGGGATCAATGCTCGCCACGCAGCGGGCAAAAAGTCGCGTGGTCTCCACCAGCTCGGCGGCTACGATCCACTTCCCCGGCTTCTTCGTCCAGGAGCCGGGGTGCAGCCAGAACTTGATTCCCCGGGCGCCGGTATAGCTCGCGTCGGCTTCGTCGCGCATGCCGACGTTGCCGAGCAAGCCGGCGAGCAGCGCGCGATGGATCTGGCGATACCCTTTTTGCGCATCGACCGTCGATTGCGGCCACTGGAGCTCGCCCAGCGCCGACTCCAGCTGCGCGTGCACGTCGCGCCATTCGCGCATGCGCGGGTATGAGAGGAAGTTGTCGCGGCACAGGCGGCGCAGCCCCGGCTCGTCCTGCAGCTTCCACAGCTTGAGGAAGGCGATGAAATCGGAGCGCTCGTCGGCGAAGGCGGCATGGCGCTCGTCGGCAACGGCCGCCCGCTCGAGCGGCCGCTCGCGCGGATCCTGCACCGAGAGCGCCGCGGCAATGACCAGCACCTGCTCGAGGCAGCGCTCGTCGCGCGCCGCCACCAGCATGCGGGCCACGCGGGGATCGAGGGGCAGCTTGGCAAGCTCGCGCCCTACCTGGGTAAGCGACTTGTTCTCGTCGACCGCGTTCAGCTCATGCAGCAAGCCGTAGCCGTCGGCGATGGCGCGGGGACTGGGCGGGTCGAGGAACGGGAAGCGCTCGACGTCATCCAGTCCGAGGGACTTGGCGCGCAGGATCACCGAGGCGAGCGAGGAGCGCAGCAGCTCCGGGTCGGTAAAGGCCGGGCGCCTGGCGTAATCCTCCTCCGAGTAGAGGCGGATGCACACGCCTTCGGCCACCCGACCGCAGCGCCCGGCGCGCTGCTTCGCCGCCGCCTGGGAAATCGGCTCCACCCGCAGCATCTCCACCTTGTTGCGGTAGCTGTAGCGCTTGACGCGGGCGAGGCCGGTGTCCACCACGTAGCGGATGCGCGGCACGGTAAGCGAGGTCTCGGCGACATTGGTCGCGAGCACGATGCGCCGCTCCTTGCCCGGGCGGAACACGCGATCCTGCTCGGCAGCAGAAAGGCGCGAGTAAAGCGGCACGATCTCGCCATTTACTCGGTGCTTTCTCAGGACCTCCGCGGTGTCGCGGATCTCGCGCTCGCCGGGAAGGAACACCAGCACGTCGCCTTCCCCCTCGCGGCAGGCCTCGGCGACGGCCTCGGCGAGCGCCTGCTCTTCTTCTTGGCGGGTCGTGTCCTCCGCGTCACCCGCCACCGGACGGTAGCGCACCTCGACGGGGTAAAGCCGTCCGGAGACCTCGATCACCGGCGCGCCGCCGAAATGCGCCGAGAAGCGCTCGGCATCGATGGTGGCCGAAGTGACCACGACTTTCAGGTCATCGCGCTTGGATACCAGCTGCTTGAGGTAGCCGAGCAGGAAATCGATGTTCACGGTGCGCTCGTGCGCCTCGTCGATGATGATCGAGCCGTACTGGCGCAGCTCGCGATCGCCCTGCGTTTCGGCCAGCAAAATGCCGTCGGTCATCAGCTTGATCACCGAGTCGTCGTGGAGCTCCCCCTGAAAGCGCACCTTGTAGCCGACCAGCCCGCCCAGCTCGGTGCCCAGCTCCTCGGCGATGCGCGCCGCAACCGAGCGCGCGGCGATGCGCCGCGGCTGGGTATGGCCGATGCGCCCGGCCGCGCCGCGTCCCATGTCGAGCAGGATCTTGGGCAATTGCGTGGTCTTGCCCGAGCCGGTCTCGCCGCACACCACCACCACCGGATGGCGCGCGATGGCTTGCCGGATATCTTCGCGGCGTGCGCTGACCGGCAGGGAGGGCTCGAAGCGAATGCTGCGGCTCATGAACTCGCCGCATCGTACAGGGTCCATCGGACCGATGGACAAGCCGGAACGCAAGGACACCGCGCAGCGCGCGCTCGTATGGGTGGGCATCGCGCTTGCCGTCGTGGTGCTGCTGGTGCTGCTCTGGTATGGCCTCGACGTAGTCCTGTTGGCGTTCCTCGGCGTGCTGCTCGCCATCCTGCTGCGCGCGCCGGCCGACTGGCTGACGCGCAAGACCGGCCTGCGCACCGGCTGGACGCTGGCCCTGGTCGGCCTTTCCCTCGTCGCGCTGCTCGCAGTCGGCGGATACCTTTTCGGCCGCCAGGTGATGGAGGAATCCGTGGGCCTGAGCACGCGCATCCCGCAAATCATCGAGGACACGCGAAAGCGCCTGGAAGACAGCGAGATCGGCAGGACCCTGCTGCAGGTCGCGCAGCTCAGCGGCGCCTCGGGCGGCGAGATGCAGTTCCTCGGCAAGGGACTGGGACTGCTCGGCTCGACCTTCGGCGCGCTCGCCAACGTGGCCATCGTGGTGTTCTTTGCCGCGTTCCTCGCGGCGCAGCCCAGGCTTTACGTCGACGGCCTGGTGCACCTCGTGGCAAAGCCCAGGCGCGCGCGGATGCGGGCGGTGCTGCACGCCATCGGCGACGTGCTGCGGCGCTGGGTCGTCGCCCAGGCGCTGCTCGCGCTGGTGATCGCCCTGCTGGTGGGCGCCGGTCTATTCGCGATCGGCGCGCCGTTCGCGTTGCCGCTCGCGCTGCTCGCCGGCGT
>DATACE010000223.1:0-6854 GCA_036259215.1 Burkholderiales bacterium
AGGGCCTGAAGATGCGCTTCTTCGGGCCCTTGAGATCGTTCACGCCCTTGATTTCCTTGCGGAACCAGCCCGAGGCTTCGGGCGGGATGATGGCGCAGGGAATGTTGTAGACCCCATGCTTGCCGAACATCTCGCGCGACAATTGCAGGCCGCCGCCGTGGTGCACCCAGGCGAGGTATTCCGGGATGCCGGGGCCGAAGGGCACCGCGGCGAACATGTTGAACGCGGAGTCCGTGCCGGAAAAGAAGCCGGCATTGGACCATGCGGCGTCGACCGAGCCCTGGCCGGTCGCCTGGATGGCCTGCAGCGCCGGCACCAGCGCGCCGGGCTCGTTCACGCGCAGCTCGATCGTGCCGCCCGACAGGCGCACGAGCTTCTGCGAAAGCCTCACGGGCGCCTCGCCGATCAGCGTGAGGCTGTTCGGAAAAGCATTCGCGAGATTGATGCGCACTTTCTGCTGCGCCTGCGCGGCGGGTGCCGCCAGCGCGCAGCTCGCCGCTGCGGCGATGAGTAAGCGTTTCATTCCCCCCTCCTCTATAGGTGAGACTGCCCATTCATACTACGGTAAAATTCCGCGGTTTAGCGAGCCCTCACTGGAATGACACGTACCCGGCTGGTCGCCGGTAACTGGAAGATGCACGGCAGCCGGGCCGCCAACAGCGCCCTGCTCGACGGGCTCCTCGGGCAGATCGGAACCCCCCAGGGCGTAGAAGCCGCGGTGTGCGTGCCTTTTCCGTACCTGGAGCAGGTCGCCGGGCGGCTGCGCGGCACCCCGATCGCCTGGGGCGCGCAGAACCTGAGCGAGCACGCGCAGGGCGCCTATACCGGCGAGGTGTCGGCGGCGATGCTGCAGGAATTCGGCTGCCGCTACGTGATCGTGGGCCATTCCGAGCGCCGCCAGCTGTACGGCGAGAGCGATGCCCAGGTCGCGGCCAAGTTTGCCGCGGCGCGCGGGGCCGGCCTCACACCGATCCTGTGCGTCGGCGAGACCCTGCAGGAGCGCGAGTCGGGGCGCACGCAGGAGGTGGTGGCGCGGCAGCTGGACGCGGTGCTGCAAAAGGCCCCGTTCGAGGATGCGGTGCTGGCCTACGAGCCGGTCTGGGCGATAGGTACCGGGCGCACCGCATCGCCCGAGCAGGCGCAGGAAGTACATGCTTTTTTGAGAACGCGCGTCGCCACGGCTTCCCGGGTCATCTATGGGGGAAGCGTGAAGGCGCAGAACGCGGCGGCGATTTTCGCGATGCCCGACGTGGACGGCGGGCTGATCGGCGGCGCCTCCCTCGCGGCGGCGGAGTTCGCCGCGATAGTGAAGGCAGGTGAAAGGAGCAGGGCATGAACTGGATGAACATGGCGGTGGTGCTGCACGTGCTGATCGCGATGGCGATCATCGGGCTGGTGCTGCTGCAGCACGGCAAGGGCGCGGACATGGGCTCGGGGTTCGGCGGCGGCGCCTCCTCGAGCCTGTTCGGCGCGACCGGCTCGGCGAATTTCCTGTCGCGCGTCACCGCAGTGCTCGCGACGGTTTTTTTCGTGTCGAGCCTCGCGCTCGCCTACTTTGCTACGCACAAGCCGCGCGAAGGCGGCAGCGTGGTCGATCGCGCGCCGGCCGTGGAAAAGAAGGCCGATGCCGCTGCAAAGCCCGCCGCCGAACCGGCGCAGCCGCCGGCGGGCGAAAAGAGCGTACCGCAGTGATTTTTGAGGGATAATCCCGGCTTCGCCCACGTGGTGAAATTGGTAGACACGCTAGCTTGAGGGGCTAGTGGCCTAAACAGCCGTAGCAGTTCGAGTCTGCTCGTGGGCACCAGATCCTATGCTTGCTGAGTACTTTCCGATCCTGCTGTTCATCCTGGTTGGCATCGGCGTCGGCGTGGCGCCCATGGTGCTCGGGAAGCTGCTCGGGCCGAGCCGTCCCGATCCCGAGAAGCTTTCGCCCTACGAGTGCGGCTTCGAGGCGTTCGAGGATGCGCGCATGAAATTCGACGTGCGCTACTACCTGGTGGCGATCCTGTTCATCCTGTTCGACCTGGAAATCGCCTTCCTTTTCCCCTGGGCCACGGTGATCAACGACATCGGCGTTGCCGGCTTCGTCTCGATGATGATCTTCCTTGCAATTCTCGTGGTCGGCTTCATCTACGAGTGGATGAAAGGCGCTCTGGAATGGGAGTAGAAGGAGTCCTCGACAAGGGGTTCGTCACCACCACGGCCGACAAGCTCATCAACTGGACGCGCACCGGGTCGCTCTGGCCGATGACCTTCGGCTTGGCCTGCTGCGCGGTGGAGATGATGCACGCCGGCGCGGCGCGCTACGACCTGGACCGCTTCGGCATCGTGTTTCGCCCCAGCCCGCGCCAGTCCGACGTGATGATCGTCGCCGGCACCCTGTGCAACAAGATGGCGCCGGCGCTGCGCAAGGTATACGACCAGATGGCCGAGCCGCGATGGGTGATCTCCATGGGCTCGTGCGCCAACGGCGGCGGTTATTACCATTATTCCTACTCCGTGGTGCGCGGCTGCGACCGCATCGTGCCGGTCGACATCTACGTACCCGGCTGCCCGCCCACCGCCGAGGCGCTGCTCTACGGCATCGTGCAGCTGCAGAACAAGATCAAGCGCACCAACACGATCGCAAGATGAGTCGTCGATGACGCCGCGGCTGCAGGCACTTTTCGATTCGATCAAGGACCTGGATCCGGTGGAGCGGCTCGGCGAGCTCACCGTGGAGGTGAAGGCGGGTGACTATCGCCCGGTCGCCCAGCGGCTGCGCGACCAGGCGGGCTTCGAGCAGCTCATCGACCTGTGCGGCGTGGACTACGGCGCGTACGCCGACAAGCCGCGCGAGGGGCCTCGCTTCGCCGCGGTGGTGCACCTGCTGTCGCTGAAGAACAACTGGCGCCTGCGGCTGCGCGCCTGGTGCGCCGACGACGAGTTCCCGGTGCTCGCCTCGCTGATCGACGTGTGGCCGGCCGCCGACTGGTTCGAGCGCGAGGCGTTCGACCTTTTCGGCATCATGTTCGACGGCCATCCCGACCTGCGCCGCATCCTTACCGATTACGGCTTCGTCGGCCATCCGTTCCGCAAGGATTTTCCGCTGTCGGGCCATGTCGAGATGCGCTACGACCCGCAGCAGAAGCGCGTCATCTACCAGCCGGTGACCATCGATCCGCGCGAGGTGGTGCCCCGCATCGTGCGCGAGACCAACTACGCGGATACCGAATAATGGCCGACCGATAGATGGCCGAGATACGCAACTACACCCTCAACTTCGGGCCGCAGCACCCCGCCGCGCACGGCGTGCTGCGGCTGGTGCTCGAGCTGGATGGGGAAGTCATCCAGCGCGCCGATCCGCACATCGGCCTGCTGCACCGCGCCACCGAGAAGCTCGCCGAGCACAAGACTTTCATCCAGTCCGTGCCGTACATGGACCGGCTGGACTATGTGTCGATGATGTGCAACGAGCACGCCTATGTGCTGGCGATCGAGAAGCTCATCGGCGTCGAGGTGCCGCTGCGCGCGAAGTACATCCGCGTGATGTTCGACGAGATCACCCGGATCCTCAACCACCTGCTGTGGCTGGGGGCGCACGGCCTGGACATCGGCGCGATGACGGTGTTCCTGTACTGCTTCCGCGAGCGCGAGGACCTGATGGACGTCTACGAGGCGGTGTCGGGTGCGCGCATGCACGCCGCCTATTACCGGCCGGGCGGCGTCTACCGCGACCTGCCCGACGCCATGCCGAAATACCAGGCTTCGAAGTGGAAGAATGAACGGGAGATCGAGCAGCTGAACCGCAACCGGCAGGGCTCGGTGCTCGATTTCATCGAGGACTTCGTCGAGCGCTTCCCGCGGGCGGTGGACGACTACGAGACCCTGCTCACCGAGAACCGCATCTGGAAGCAGCGCACCGTCGGCATCGGCGTGGTGTCCCCCGAGCGCGCGCTGGCGCTGGGCTTCACCGGGCCGATGCTGCGCGGCTCAGGGATCGCCTGGGACCTGCGCAAGAAGCAGCCCTACGAGGTGTACGACCGGATGGACTTCGACATCCCGGTGGGCACGAACGGCGACTGCTACGACCGCTACCTGGTGCGCGTCGAGGAGATGCGCCAGTCCAACCGCATCGTCAAGCAGTGCATCGACTGGCTGCGCCAGAACCCGGGACCCACCATGGTGAACGACCACAAGGTTGCGCCACCCACCCGCCTGGAGATGAAGGAGGGCATGGAGCAGCTCATCCACCACTTCAAGCTCTACACCGAGGGCATGCACGTCCCCGAGGGCGAGGCGTACGCCGCGGTCGAGGCGCCCAAGGGCGAGTTCGGCATCTATCTCGTTTCCGACGGCGCGAACAAGCCCTACCGGCTGAAGATCCGCGCCCCCGGATTTCCGCACCTTGCGGCGCTGGACGAGATGGCGCGCGGCCACATGCTCGCCGATGCTGTCGCCATCATCGGCACGCAGGACATCGTTTTCGGCGAGATCGACCGCTGATGCTCACCACCGATTCGCTGAGAAAGATAGACCGCGAGGTCGCGAAGTACCCGCCCGACCAGAAGCAGTCGGCGGTGATGAGCGCGCTCATCATCGCGCAGGACGAGAAAGGCTGGCTGTCGAGCGAGCTGATGGACTACGTCGCGCAGTATCTCGAGCTGCCGCCGGTGGCGGTGTACGAGGTGGCGACGTTCTACTCGATGTACAACCTGCACAAGACCGGGCGCCACAAGCTCACGCTGTGCACCTGCCTGCCGTGCGGGCTGCAGGGCGCGCTGGACGCCGCCGACCACCTGCGCGAGAGGCTCGGCATCGATTTCAACGAGACCACCGCCGACGGGCGCTTCACCCTGAAGGAAGGCGAGTGCATGGGCGCGTGCGCCATGGCGCCGGTGGTGCTGGTGAACAACAAGAAGATGCACGACTACATGTCGAAAGAGAAGCTCGACAAGCTGATCGAGGAACTGAAGTGATGCTGGATTACGGACCCGACGCGATCCTGATGAAGGGCCTGGACGGCGGGAACTGGCGCCTGAAGGACTACGAGGCGAGGGACGGCTATCGAGCCCTCCGGAAGGTTCTTGCAGAAAAGATCAAGCCGGAGGACATCATCGCCGAACTGAAGAAATCGGCGCTGCGCGGCCGCGGCGGCGCGGGCTTCCCCACCGGCCTGAAGTGGTCGTTCATGCCCAAGGGCGGCAGCGGCCCGAAGTACGTGGTGTGCAACTCCGACGAGGGCGAGCCGGGCACCTGCAAGGACCGCGACCTGCTGCGCTACAACCCGCACGCGGTGATCGAGGGCATGATCATCGCCGGCTATGCGATGGGCGCCACCGCGGGCTACAACTATATCCACGGCGAGGTGTGGGAGATCTACGAGCAGTACGAGCAGGCGCTCGCCGAGGCGTACGCCGCGGGCTACCTCGGCAACCGCATCCTGGGTTCCGATTTCTCCTATGAGATGTACGCCCATCCCGGCTACGGGGCGTATATCTGCGGTGAGGAAACCGCGCTGCTGGAATCGCTCGAGGGCAAGAAGGGCCAGCCGCGCTTCAAGCCGCCGTTCCCGGCGAGCTACGGCCTGTACGGCAAGCCCACCACCATCAACAATACCGAGACCTTCGCCGCGGTGCCCTGGATCCTGAGGAACGGCGGCGAGGCGTTCCTCGCGCTGGGACGGCCGAACAACGGCGGCACCAAGCTGTTCTCGGTCACCGGCCACGTGGCGCGCCCGGGCAACTACGAAGTGCGCCTGGGCACCCCGTTCGCCAGGCTGCTGGAGATGGCCGGCGGCATGCGCCATGGGAACAAGCTGAAAGCCGTCATTCCGGGCGGCTCGTCCATGCCCGTGCTGCCGGCGGACATCATGATGGCGACCGACATGGACTACGACTCGATCGCCAAGGCGGGCTCCATGCTCGGCTCGGGCGCGGTCATCGTGATGGACGAGAGCACCTGCATGGTGCGCGCGCTGGAGCGCCTGTCGTACTTCTATTTCGAGGAGTCCTGCGGCCAGTGCACGCCCTGCCGCGAGGGCACCGGCTGGCTGTACCGCGTGGTGAACCGCATCGAGAACGGCAAGGGCCGCATGGAGGACCTGGCGCTGCTCGACAACGTCGCCGACAACATCGCCGGGCGCACCATCTGCGCGCTGGGCGACGCCGCGGCGCTGCCGGTGAAGAGCTTCATCAAGCACTTTCGCGATGAGTTCGTGCACCACATCGAACATAGAAGATGCCTGGTTGAAAAAGACGTAGAGCCGAAGTGGGGCAGGGCCGGGGCGCGCCACGAGCCCCACGTGCTCAGGAACATGGCCGAGGCCGCCTGATGCCCAAGCTCAGCGTCGACGGAAAAGACATCGAGGTGGCCGCGGGCGCGACCGTGATGGATGCCGCCAACCGGCTGGGCATCTACGTGCCGCACTTCTGCTACCACCGCAAGCTGTCGATCGCCGCCAATTGCCGCATGTGCCTGGTCGAGGTGGAGAAGGCGCCCAAGCCGCTGCCTGCCTGCGCCACGCCCGCCACCGAAGGCATGAAGGTATGGACCCACTCGGTGAGCGCGGTGAAGGCGCAGAACGGCGTCATGGAGTTCCTGCTCATCAACCACCCGCTCGACTGCCCGATCTGCGACCAGGGCGGCGAATGCCAGCTGCAGGACCTGGCGGTGGGTTACGGCAACAGCAATTCCCGCTACACCGAGGAGAAGAGGGTCGTCCTGAGGAAAGAGCTGGGGCCTTTGGTGGCTGCGGAGGAAATGAGCCGCTGCATCCAGTGCACGCGCTGCGTGCGCTTCGGGCAGGAGATCGCCGGCATCATGGAGCTGGGCCTCGCCGGGCGCGGCGAGAACGCCGAGATCGTCTCGTTCGT
>DATACE010000224.1:0-7482 GCA_036259215.1 Burkholderiales bacterium
ATGCGCGAGCGCACGCGGAACTCGTAGAGCGGCGGCAGCAGCCGCGACAGCGGGATCAGCACCGCGATGATGGAGAACAGCGCCACCCACATGCGGTCGACCAGGTTGGCGAGCCAGAACGGCAAGTAACGCTGCAGGAGCGGCGGGCCGCCGCTCTGGTAGTAGCGCTGCGCCTCCTTGGCGAGGGGCAGCTCGCCCGCGCGGGCGTTGGGAAACTCGCCGGCGCGCGCGATCCACCCCGGCCCGCCATGGATGCGCGCGGCGGCCTGCACGAAAAGCTGCATCAGCGCCGGGTGCGTGTCGGCGCGCGACACCAGGGCCGTCGTGGTGGCGATGAGCGTGATGTCCTCGCGCGGCACGTCGCGCGACAGGTCGACCACGCCGCGCGGCAGCACCACCGGCACCAGGTAGGGAAAGCGGCGCGAGTAGGCCTCGGCATGGGCGTACTCGTAAAGGTGCAGGCCCGGCGTCTGCAAGAGCATCTGCACCATCGGCGACTCGGGCGGCGAGACCAGCACCGCCGCGTCCAGCTTGCCTTCGAGCAGGGCCATAACGGCCGGAGTCTCCGCCAGGCTCTCGCGCTTGAGCTCGTCGCGCTCGACGAAGTTCGCTTCCAGCAGCCGGCGCGTGATGCCGGGCGTGCCGCTGCCGCGCACGCCGGTGTTGACGCGCAGGCCGCGCAGGTCGCCCAGGCGCTGCAGCGGCTGGCCGCGGCGGAAGATCCACACCGGCTCGTAGTTCACGCTCCCCAGCGATACCAGCTCGACCGACGGCGCGGCTTCCTCCTCGCCCGCGCCGCCCTGCACGAAACCGAGGTCCACGTCCTCCTTCGCCTCGCGCAGCAGGCGCAGGTTGTCGCGCGCGCCCATGCTCGGGCGCAGCGCCACCTCGATGCCGTAGCGCGCGAGCTCGGCGGCGTAGCGCTTGCCGAACTCGGCATAGGCGGTGCCTTCCGGCCCGGTGGCGAGCACCACGCGGCGCGGCGGCGCCGGGTCGAGCACGAAATACGCGGCGATCAGCAGTCCTAGCGCGACGAGGAGGAACGGGCCCGCGGTCGCCGCAAGGTCGCGCAGCGACACCAGCGCGGCCCGCACCAGGCGCGGCACTAGGCTTTGGCTTTTTCGGTGATCGGGGCCCGCGGCCGCACGCTGTCGCCGGGCTCGATGACGAAGGTGAACTCCAGGGCGAAGCTGCCGTCGGCCTGCTTGCGGTAGTCGCCGATCAGCGCTTTGGTCACCCCGAACTGGCTGTCGGTCTCCAGGTGCGGATCGCTCGGGTCGTACACCTGCGAGGCGATGGTCTTGTAGCCCGGCTTGTGGATCAGGAAGTGGACGTGCGCCGGGCGCATGTTATGGCGCTTCTGCGCGCCGAGCAGGGCGCCGTTGGGCCCGTCGGTGGGCACCGGATATCCGGCCGGCTTCACGCTGACGAAGCTGAAGGAGCCGTCGGCCGCCGTCGTGAACTTGCCGCGCAGGTTCATCTCGGCCTGCGTGGGGTCCTGGTTCTCGTACAGCCCGACCGGCGACGAATGCCATACGTCGACCAGCGCGCCTTGCACCGGGTTGCCCTCCACATCTCGAACGAAGCCCTTGAACGCGAGCCGAGGTCCCGGCGTGGGCGAGCGCAGCAGCGAGGCGCCGTCGTCAAGGTGCGGCGCGCCCTCGCGAAAGAACGGCCCCAGGTTGTTCGCCTGCGTGGGCCGCGTGCCCTTCAGGCCATTGTTGATGAGGCAGATGAGGTTGGACACGCCGAGGGCGCCGGCCAGCAGCATCGCCTCGTTGTGGCTCGGGGTGGTTTTCTGGCCGATGGCGTTGATGTGGCCGATCGCCGCCTGGAACTCCTTTTCGGTCATGCGCGTTTCGCGCACGAAGGCATGCAGGTGCTTCACCAGCGAAGACAGCAATTCCTTGGTGCGCGCGTCGGGCGTGCGGTGCATCTCCGCCAGCACCGCCTTGGTGACGTCGTCCTGCGTCTCGATGATCATGGACTTTCCTCGGTGTTGAGGAAAGTCTAGCAAATCGGGGTCTGGGCCCTAATTCCTGCCGCGACCGCCGCCGCCGCGGTTTCCACCGCCGTGGTTGCCGCGACCGCCTCCGCCGCGATTTCCCTGCCGAAACCCGCCGCGGTCGGCCGAGCGATGCTCCGAGCGATGTTCCCTGCGAGCCTCGGAGCGGCTCTCATAGGCGCGGAACCTCGGCTGGAGCTGGGCGCCCTGGACGATGGGCCGGGCGGTTTGCGCCTGGTGGACGTGGTTGTGGATATGCGCCGGCCGTTCCACCTTCCTCGGCCGGTGGACGTGCACCGGCCGATGGACATGCACCGGGCGATGGACGTGCGTGGGGCGATGCACGCGCACCGGCCGGTGGACGCGGTGGCGGTGCCAATCCACGATCGGGCGGTGCACGTGAAAGGACACGAAGGCCGCCGGGCGCGGATGCCACGGCCGCCAGGCGATCGGCCGATGCGAATGCCACCACCAGGGCCCGTAGACCACCAGCGGGTTGTACCAGGGGACGTAAATCACCTGCGAATGCACCGGCTGCACGACGACATAGCTGTCCTGCTCGTGCACCGACTGGTAGCCGTCGGACTGCAGGAACCCGGAAGCCTGCGCGCGCCGCCGCAGCGCCTGGATGGTCTCCATCACCTGCGGCTCCTGCGCGAGGAACGCCTCCCCGAGGTCCGCGGTCCATTGCGGGCTTTCATCCATGCGCGCGAGCAGCTCGGGATACGCAAGCAGCGCCTTCAGGCTCGGATCCCAGGGCGTAGGCTCGGCGGCGCGCAGCGCCTCGTCGCCCTTCAGCTGCGGGTTGGCGCGCAACCAGGCGGCCGCCTCGCGCACGTCCTCCGGGTAGGTGGCCGCGATCAGCACCTGCGAGATGAGCGGGTCGGGGTACAGCGCGATGGGCGCGAGCAGCGCATCGAGCTCCGCCTGCGCGTAGACCCGCGGCTGCGCCTGGGCGGTGGCCGCTACGGCGAGGAGCAGGGCGGCGAGAAGCGCTTTCATGGCCTCATTTAACGCCTGTGCCGCAGGCCCTGCCTGTTCGAATGTGTAACCGAATGTACGGGCACGCATCCTGCAGGTCTTCGCGCATGCGCATGCTCGGATTGGTTTTCATGGCTTCGCTGGCAATGCCCGCGTACGCCGACTCGGTGAATGTCGCCAAGTCGGCGCAGCTTTTGGATTTCAACATTGCCCGCCCCCAAGGACGCGCCGGCGAGCAAACCGGGCTCGCCGCGCTCGACATCGACGGCGATGGGCAGGTATCGAAGGCCGAAGCGGCGGGCAACGCGGAAGCGACGCTGGGCTTTGACCGCGCGGATCGCAACCGCAATGGCCGGGTCACGACGGCCGAATGGCAGCGCTACGAAAAATGGCAGGAAAGGCGCGCCAAGGCCCGCGAGGCGCGCCTGGCGCGTGCCAAGGCGAAGGAATCGGCGAGCGCCGGCGCTAGCCGGTCGAGCTCCGCGAAGCGCGCACCTTGAGCTCCTGCGCGGCGGCGAGGCGCCGGGGAAGCTCGTGCGTGGCGATGATGGCTTTGACCGGGAGGTGGTCGGATGCTGCCACGGCGAGCGGGCTGCGGTGTGCGCCGAAGGCGAGCAGCGCGTGGCGCGGCCGCACCCACACGCGGTCCAGCGCGAACAGCGGCCAGCGCGACGGGAAGGTGCGCTCGGCGGGCGAGCGGCCCAGCAGCCCGTTCAGCCAGCGCAGCGGCCTGCCGAGCGGCAGCCATTCGTTGATGTCGCCCAGCACCACCACCCGTTCATAGAGCGGCGTGGCTTTCAGCAGCGACAGCAGCTTCCTCACCTGGAACCGGCGCTCGGCCGGCTTGAGCCCGAGGTGGGTGACGATGACGCGCACGGTCTCGCCGTCGACCTCCAGGTCGACATCGAGCGCCGTGCGCGGCTCGTGGCGCGGCCAGGTGTAGTCATGGTTGCGCACCGCCAGCACCCGGCGGCGCGTGAGCAGGGCGTTGCCGACATGCCGGTCGTGCCACATGTGGTGCGGGCCGGCGATGGCGGTCATGTTCAGGTGCTGCTCCAGCAGGTCCAGGCCGAAGACTTCCTGCAGCCCGACCGTGTCGCAGGCGAGCTCGGTGATGACTTCGGCGATGCGCTGCGCGTCGCGCGCCCCGTCCCGGCCGACGCAGCCGTGCAGGTTGTAGCTGGCGATGCGCAGGCAGTCGGGGCCTAGCTGCTCGTCGAGGGCCCGCCAGTTAGCGAGGCTGCCCGGTGGCTTCATCCATGCGCCCGGCCATTGCGCTGAACCAGCGCTTCACCGCGAAGCTGCCCACCGCCAGCAGGACGAGCGCCCCGCCGACGATCCACCAGTTGAAGCTGCCGCCGGACAGCGCGCTTTCGAGCTGATCGCCGAACACCGTGGTGGCGAGCGTGCCGGGCAGCATGCCGATCGCCGTGCCGGCGGCGAGGTGCCACAGCTTCAGGCGCACCGCGCCGGCCACGATGCCCTCGATCGCGAAGGGCGCGAGCGGCACCAGGCGCAGCAGCGTCATCGCGAACAGCCCGTATTTCTTCAGGACGTCCACCATGCGGTCCAGGCCCGGGCCGGCGAGCCGGCGCACCGTGTCGCGACGCATGCGCGTGCCGACGTAGTAGGTCACCACGGAGGAGCCGACGATGCCGAGCAGCGCGTAGGCGAAGCCTAGCCACGGGCCGAAGGCGACCACCGCGGCCAGCGTGATGAGCGGCCGCGGGAACATCACGAAGCACGCGGGCGTGTAGGCGAGCATCACCACCCACGGCGCCCACCACTGGCTGCCGAACTCCTTCGCCCAGGCGATGGTGGTCTCCGGGGTGATCACGCCGGCGAGCGGCGTGAACCGCCACAGCGCGGCGAGCAGCGCGATGACGAGCGCCGCCACGGCGAGCTTGCCCCAGGCGGGCCGCTCGGCCGCCCGCCCCTGCTGGAACAGGCGCTCGGTCTTGAGGATGTCCAGCGCGATCGGCTCGTCCGGGTCGGCCACCGAAGCGATGCTGATGATGGCCTCGGGCCACTCCTTGACGTCCTCCAGCCTGCGCAGCGAGCGGGCGTCGTGGCGCAGGGCATCGATGGCGCCATGCAGGCTTTTCGCACGCTCCAGCTCGCGGCGGAGCGCCTCGCACGACACGCCCAGATGCTCGGCGAGCAGGCGGTCGCGGAAGCCGCGGATGGTGTACGCCACACGCGCGTCGCCGCGCGACTCGATCAGCACGTCGCACTCGGTATCCATGCCCATCGAGCGGTTGCACAGGTTCGCTGAGCCGACGCGCAGCGCGCGGTCGTCAACCACCATCGCCTTGGAGTGCACGTCGAGGCAGCAGCTGTCGGGCAGGCCCGGAATGTGCGGGTAATAAACCTGGAAGCGGCCGTGCTTGTCCGCCTGGCGCAGCCGCTGGATCAGCTTGGTGCGCAGCACGTGCATGGTGTGCTCCTCGAGCCAGCCGTGGCTGAGCAGGCGCAGCACCAGGACGACTTCGGGCCCGTCGGGCTCGGCGAGGCGCTTCTCCAGCGCCGCGGCGATGCGCGGGGCCGTGAAATACTGGTTTTCGATGTAGATCTCGCGGCGCGCTGCCGCGATCATGTCCAGATACAGCCGCTCGACCTCGCGGACCGCGGGCGTCTCGCCGCGCGGCGGCATGGTGCGCGCGATGCCGACGTCTACGCCGGCAAGGTCGGCCGCGAGGGCGGACGGCCAAGGATCCTGGTCGGTGCGCACCTCGCGCAGCTTGTCGCCGGTCGCCAGTCGCCAGCGCTCCCGCGCGATCTGCGCGAGCGCGCGCGCCGCCTCGCCGTCCACCGCGACCATCAGGTCATGGAACGGCGGATACGGCGTGCCTGCGATGATCCGGCGCGGGTCGTCGGGCGCATGCTCGGAGCTGTCCCAGCGCTTCACCGTGAGGTCGATGCCGCCGATGAAGGCCAGCTTGTCGTCGATCAGCACGATTTTCTGGTGCTGCGAGCCGGCCACCGGATGGGTGTCGTCGTAGCGCAGGCGCACGCGCCGGGCCGGCTGCCAGCCGAATCCATACAGCGGCGGCAGCTCGCGGTCGGCGCCGAACACCATCGGGTAGTCCCAGTTCAGGACGTTGATGTGCAGCCCGCGGCGCCGGCGCACGAGGTAGTTGAGGAATTCCCCCAGCAGCGCCGGCGGTGCGCCTTCGCCTACCGCGTCGAAGTGCAGCTGTGTCTGGCTGTTGAAGTCCCAGCCCAGGATGGTGATCGAGCGTCGCGCGCGCAGCGCCGCCTGGTAGAAAGCCTTGAAGTAATCCGCCGCGTCGACGATCAGCGCGACGCGCTCGGCGCGGGCCACGGCGCAGCAGTTGTAGCCCGGACGCAGCAGGCTTTCCGGCCTGTGCGCATCCGGCGCCGCGTCCTCGGGCTGCGATCTGCGGTTCAGGTAGAGGACGCTGCCCATGGCCGGTGCAGGCCGGCTAGCGGCGGGCGTTCGTTACACGCGCGGGGGTGGCGATGCTGCCCACTGGCGGGGTGGCGCCGCCCGCCGGCGCAGCGTTGAGCGCGCCTGTCGCGGGCACGTTGAGGCCGCGCGGCGTCGTGCTCGCCGTGTTCACCGCAGGCGGCGTATCGCTGGTGCCGACGATGCGCGAATCGCTGGTGCCGAACAGCGGGCTGTCGCTGGTATTGCGCGCGACCGGGCTGTCGCTCGTGTTGCGCACCTGTCCCTGCAGCACGCCCTGCAGCGGAACGCCGCCGGTCGCCGTGGCGAGCGTGCCGCCGAAAAGGGCCGCGCGCAGCTGCTCCGCGGTGGGATCGAGGATGCCCTGCTGCGCCAGCATCAGGTTCGCGAGCTGCAACGCCTGGTTGATCTCGAAGGCGCTCAGCGCGCGGCCGGGCGCCACGAACGTGACGTCGCCGCCCGGCCGGGTCAGAGTGACCGAGGTGTTGCGGGCGAGTCCGGCGCGCAGTGCCTGGAAATCGGCGGCATTCAGGTTGGCGGTGCCTGCGTCGCCCAGGGAGGGTCCGCCCAGCGCTTCAGTGCGCACCTGGACGGGGTTGCCGCGGGCCAGCGAGCCGGCGAGCTGCTGCGCCGTGGGCGCGGCAATGCCCTGCGAGATGAGGCTTTGGCGGGCGGCTTCGAGCGCGCGTGCCGCGTCGACCGGGGCAAGCGAGGTGCCAATGACGAAGGTCACGATCTGCATCGAGCCGTCGGCGCCTACCGTAGTCAGCGTGACCGGCGTGCCCTGCGTGAGCCCGTTCACCAGGCTTTCGAAGTTGGCGCTCGAGCCGGCAAACGCGAGCAGCTGCGGAGCGAGCAGCTGCACTTGGCGCACCGCGGTGCTGCCTGCCGGTGCCTGCGCGAAGGCGACGCCGGCGAGCGACAGCGCGGCCAGCAATGCGATGAGCTTCAGCATGGATCGGTTCCTCTCGGAACCCCTGTTGCAAATTCCGTTCCTGCTACAGCTTGAGCAGCCGGGTGGCGTTGCCGCCGAGGATCTTGGCCCGATCCTCGGAGCTTAGCGGCA
>DATACE010000225.1:0-2282 GCA_036259215.1 Burkholderiales bacterium
GTGCGCGCGGCGGGGCGCGCGCACGGCTACCTGGTCGCGCTCGCCGACATGCCTTTCATACGACCGAGCTCGATCGCCGCGGTGCGCGAGGCGCTCGAAGCCGGCGCGCCCCTTGCGGCGCCGTATTTTCGCGCGCGCCGCGGCCACCCGGTGGGCATCGCCGGGACGTTTTTCGAGGCGCTCCTTGAGCTGCGCGGCGACGAGGGCGCGCGGCAGCTGCTCGCCAGCCAGGCAGCGGCCCTGCGCAAGGTGCCGGTCGGCGACGCGGGCGTGATCCGCGACATCGATACCCCGGGCGACCTGGCGCCGCCGCTCGCCGTATGAGTGCTGCGAAGCGCGCGGTGCTGTTCGTCGACATCGTCGACAGCACCGGCATCTACGACGCGCTCGGCGACGAGCAGGCGCTCGCCGTCTTCATCCTCCTGTTCGGGGCCTTCACCACCAAAGTAACCGCGGCGAGCGGCCTGGTGGTCAAGACCCTCGGCGATGGCATGGTGTGCCAGTTCGCCTCGGCCGACAGCGCGTTCCGCGCGGCCTGCGCCATGCAGACGACGACGCACCAGATCGCACCGCGCGTGCCGGGCCAGCTCGCCGTCAAGGTGGCCTTCAACTACGGGCCGGTCGTGCTCAAGGGCGGCGACGTGTTCGGCGACACGGTGAATGTCTGTTCCCGGCTGGTGGGGCTGGCCAATCCCGCGCAGGTGCTCACCACGCAGCAGGCGGTCGATTCGCTGTCGCGCACGCTCATGCTGCGCTGCCGCTCGCTGTATCCGGTGAAGATCAGGGGACGCGCCGAGCCGGTGCCGGTGTACGACGTGCCGTGGCGCGTCGACCCGGATCTTACCGAGACCACGATGCACGTGGACGCGCCGGGCCGCGCCGGCCGCTGGGTGCTTAAGCTGAGCTACGCGGGCGAGACTTTCGACGTGCAACCCGAGGGGGAGGCGCGCATCGGCCGCGACAAGTCGAACGACGTGGTGGTGGACTCGCCGCGGGCCTCGCGGGTGCACGCGCGCATTTATGCGCGCGAGCGCAATTTCGTCATCATCGACCAGTCCTCCAACGGCACCTTCGTCCTGATCGACGGCGCCGAGACCGAGGTCATGCTGCGGCGGGAGGAGGCGCTGCTCGGCGAGCGCGGCTGGATCGGCCTGGGCCACCCGGCCTCGAAGCACGGCAACCACGTGCTGCGCTATCGCGTGGCCAGGCGCAAGTCCTAGGGCCGCGCGGCGTAGAACAGGTTGACCTGGCTCTTCACCGGCAGCACCTCGAAGCGCGTGAATCCCGCCTCGCGCACCAGCCTTTCGGCGGCCGCGGGCCCCATGCAGGTGCCCAGCCCCGGCCCGCCGCGCGCGAGCGACTGCGTCATGCAGTGGAAGATGCTGAACCCGTAGAACATCGTGGCGACCGGGTTGTGGTTGTCCTCCAACCGGTCGGCGGCCTTGGGCTCGACGATGAACAGGTGGCCGTCGGGCTCGAGCAGCGCGTGCACCTCGCGCAGGGTCTTCGCCGGCTCGGCGAGGTCGTGCACGCAGTCGCACAGCGTGATGAGGTCGAAGCGCTCGCCGAGAAGCGCCCCCGCGGTGGCAACCTTGAAGGCCGCTCTTGCGCCCAGCGCCTTGGCGCGGCGGATGGATTCCGGGTCGGGATCGATGCCGGTGATGTCGGCGCTCGGAAAGGCCTGTGCGAAGGCGGCGCAGACGCGGCCGCTGCCGCAGCCGACATCCAGCATGCGGCCGCCGGCTTGCAGCTTCGCGACCGCCTCCGGCAGGGCCTGCAGCCAGTAGCTGGTGAAGCGGTGCTCGTACTGGCCGCGGTTGATGAGGTCGAGGGCGCCGACGCATTGCGGGCCAAATTCCTCGAAGGCCACGCCGCCGCCCTTGGCGAACGCTTCCGCCACCTGCGGCGCGACGCGCAGCAGGACCGGCACCATCTCGAACATGCCGCCGGCGAAGTGGTCGGTCCCCTCGGAGGCGAGGAAATAGGCGTGCTCCTCGGACAGCGCGTAGCAGCGCGCCTGCGGGTCGTAGTCGAGATAGCCTGCGCTCGCCATGCCCTTGAGCCACTCTTCCACGTAGCGCGCCTGCAAGCCGGAGGCGGCGATCACGTCTTCAAGGCGCATGGGGCCCTTGCCCTGCATGGCGCGATGACCGCCGGGATGATCTATGTGGGCACGCGCACGGGGCTTTTCCGCGCCATGCAGGGCAAAGGCGCCATGCGGCTGGAGGAGGTGGTCCGCGCATCCGGGCTGCAGCCGCGCTACGTCGAGGAGTGGCTGAAGG
>DATACE010000226.1:0-6411 GCA_036259215.1 Burkholderiales bacterium
GTACGTGGGCGCCGTATCCGCGGGCTGCCTTGCCCGCGACGGGCATGAAGTCATCGGCGTCGACCCGGAGCGCACCAAGGTCGATCTCATCAACGCGGGCAAGAGCCCGATCATCGAGAAGGACATCGGCCAGATCATCGCGGAGCAGGTGGCGGCGGGGCGGTTGCGGGCCACGACCGAAGTCGGCGACGCGGTGCGGCACACGGACATGGCGCTGGTATGCGTGGGCACGCCGAGCCGGCCCAACGGCGGCATCGACCTCAAATACGTGCGCCGGGTGTGCGAGCAGATCGGCCATACGCTCGCCTCGCACCACGGCGCTCCGGTGATCGTGATGCGCAGCACCATGCTGCCGGGCACGATGCGCGACATGGTGCTGCCGACGCTCGAGAAGACCTCCGGCAAGCGCGCTGGCGAGGAGTTCGGCGTGTGCATCAATCCCGAGTTCCTGCGCGAAGGCAGCGCGGTGCACGACTACTACCATCCGCCCAAGACCGTGATCGGCGAGGTGAACCGCGCGAGCGGCGACCTGCTTGCCGCGGTGTACGGGAAGATGCCCGGGCCGCTCATCCGCACGGACATCGAAACCGCCGAGATGGTGAAGTACGCCGACAACGCCTGGCACGCCCTTAAGGTGGGCTTCGCCAACGAGATCGGCAACCTGAGCAAGGCGCTGGAGGTGGACGGGCACAAGGTGATGGACATCTTCTGCCAGGACCACAAGCTCAACCTGTCGCCGTACTACCTCAAGCCCGGTTTCGCCTTCGGCGGCTCGTGCCTCCCCAAGGACGTGCGCGCGCTCCTGTACAAGGCAAAAACCCTGGATCTGTCGCTGCCCATCCTCGCGTCGATCCTGCCCTCGAACCAGCTGCAGATCGAGCGGGGCGTGCAGGCGGTGGTGGACAAGGGCAACCGCAAGGTCGGCATCCTGGGCTTTTCGTTCAAGGCCGGCACCGACGACCTGCGCGAAAGCCCCATGGTGGAGCTCACCGAGCGGCTGATCGGCAAGGGCTACGACCTGCGGGTGTACGACCGCAACGTGCACATGGCGGCGATCCACGGCGCCAACCGCGACTACATCCTCCACAAGATCCCGCATATCTCGCGCCTGATGGTGTCGACCATCGACGAGGTGCTGGCGCACGCCCAGACCGTGGTGATCGGCAACGGCGCCCCGGAGTTCGCCGAGGTGCCGCGGCGCGTCGCCGACGGCCAGACCATCATCGATTTCGTGCGCGTGTGCGACTCGCGCACCGTCCTGGGCGTGTACGAAGGCCTTTGCTGGTAGGCGCCGTGCACGGCCGGCGCGTGCTCATCCTGGTGGAGAACCTGCCCAGCCCGTTCGACCGGCGCGTGTGGCAGGAAGCCGGCGCGCTGCGCGACGCGGGCTACGGCGTGTCGATCATCTGCCCCACCGGCAAGGGCTACGAGAAAACGCGCGAGACCCTCGACGGCATCGACATCTGGCGCTACCGCCTGCCTGCAGAAGGCGAGGGCGCGCTGGGGTACCTCATCGAGTACGCCTTTGCCCTGATCAAGACCTTCTACCTCAGCCTGCGGGTGCTGTTCGCGCGGGGCTTCGACGTGGTGCACGCCTGCAACCCGCCGGATCTGTTCTTCCTCATCGGCGGCTTCTACAAGCTGTTCGGCAAGAAGTTCGTGTTCGACCACCACGACGCCAACCCGGAGCTGTACGAGGCGAAATTCGGCCGCCGCGGGTTCTTCTACAACATCCTCTTGTTCCTCGAAAAGGCGACGTTCCGCACTGCCGACGTGTCGATCGCCACCAACGAGTCGTACAAGAGGATCGCAGTTGCGCGCGGCGGCATGCCGCCGGACAAGGTGTTCGTGGTGCGCAGCGGGCCGAGCCTTGAGCGCCTGCGGATCGTTCCGCCGCGGGAGGAACTGAAGCGAGGCAGGCGCTTCCTCGTCGGCTATGTCGGCGTGATGGGGCGGCAGGAAGGCATCGACTACCTGCTGCGCGCGGCGGCGCACATCGTGCACGACCTGAAGCGCAAGGACGTGCACTTCGGCCTGGTGGGCGGCGGCACCTCGCTCGAGGAGATGCGCACGCTGGCGCGCGAGCTGGGCCTTGCGCAGCACGTCACCTTCACCGGCCGCGTGCCCGACGACGAGATGCTCGCCATGCTGAACAGCGCCGACGTGTGCGTGAACCCGGACGTGGCCAACGAGATGAACGACATCTCGACCATGAACAAGGTGATGGAGTACATGGCGCTGGGCAAGCCCATGGTGCAGTTCGACCTCGCCGAGGGGCGCTTCTCGGCGCGCGAGGCTTCGCTCTATGCCCGCAAGAACGACGCCTGGGACCTGGCCGAGAAGATCGTGCAGCTCCTCGACGATCCGCAGCGCCGGCGCCTGATGGGCGCCTACGGGCGCCGCCGGGTCGAGAACGAGCTCGAGTGGCGCTACGAAGCGCCCAAGCTGGTGGCCGCCTACGAGGCGCTGTGGGCAGGCAGGGCGCAGCGGGAAAGGCATGCCATATGACCGCAATAGTCCGAGCGGACGACGCTCCTTCGACGGCCTGATCCACTTAGCTGGCTATTTTCCCCTACCTATGACGGAAACCACTCTACGCGCCGGCAAGGCCGGCCCCATACCGGGCGCCGCGCGCGCCGGCAAGTCCCCGCTGCGCGAATGGGGCCTCAATGCGCTGGCCATGGTCTTTTCGCTGCTCGTGGTGTACGGCGCGATGGAGCTGTACGTATCCGTGGTGGTCGACGACGGCATGCAGTTCGACCTCGAGATGTGGCGCTATGCGCGCGAGATCAAGCGCCCGTCGGCCAACCCCGCCATCGGCCACGAGCACACGCCGAATACGCGCGCGCATCTCATGGGCGTGGACGTGGCGATCAGCTCGCAGGGGCTGCGCGACCGCGAGTTTCCGCTCACGCCGCCGCCCGGGCGCAAGCGCATCCTCATGCTCGGCGATTCGCTGGCGTTCGGCTGGGGAGTGCCGGCGGAGCGCACTTCCTCCAAGCGCCTGGAGGCGCTGTTGCGCGACGCGGGGCACGACGTCGAGGTGATCAATACCGGCGTGGGCAACTACAACACCGAAATGCAGGTGGCCTACTTCCTCGAGCGCGGGGCCCGGTTCAACCCGCATTACGTGGTGCTGAACTACTTCATCAACGACCCCGAGCCCACGCCGCGCGATCGCTCCAACATCTTCACACGCAACCTGCGCGCCTTCGTCTACTTCGCCTCGCGCGCCGACGCGGCCATGCGCATGGCGGGCGTAGGCGAGCGCACCGACTGGAAGACGTACTACAACTCGCTGTACGCGCCGGAGAACATGAGCCGCGTGGCGGCCGCCGTGGCGCGCCTCGCGGCGTACTGCCGCGAGCACAACATCCCGCTGATCCTCGCCAACCAGCCCGAGCTGCGCGAGCCCGCGAGCTATCCGTTCCCGCACGTGAACGAGATGATCCGCAAGATCGCCGCCGACAACCGCGTGAAGTACGTGGACCTGCTGCCGACGGTGGCGAACCTCCAGCCCGAGAGCCTCTGGGTGACGCGCCCGGATCCGCACCCGAGCATCGTGGCGCACGAGGCCTTCGCGAAGGGGCTGTTCAAGGTGTTCCAGGCCGAGCTCGCCAGGTGAGGACCGCGCTGGTCAACCTGGCGGTGCTGGCCGCGCTGGGCCTGGCGCTCGTGCTGGGCGCCGAGCTGTGGCTGCGCCTCACCATCCCGCCGTCCTCCGGCGAATCGGTCTATCTCTATACGCTCGCCACGCCGCGCTACAAGCTGATGAAGCCCAACGCCACGGTGACGGCCTGGGGCAAGGAGCTCAGCACCAACGACCTCGGGTTTCGCGACGCCCCGGTGGCGCCCAAGCAGCCCGGCGAGCTGCGCATCGTCGTGCTGGGCGACTCCTTCACCGTGGCCGCGGGAGTGGACCGGCGCGACATGTGGACCGGCCTGGTGCAGCAGCGCCTCAGGAAGAGCTTTCCGCAGGCGCGCGTGGTGAACCTCGCCGTCGGCGGCTACAACGTCGTGCAGTACCGCATGGTGCTGGAGGAGGTGGGGCTGCGCCTCGCGCCCGACCTGCTGCTGGTGGCGCTGTTTCCGGACAACGACTTCAGCATGGCGACCTACGAGGAGAATTTCCGCGTGGCGAGCGGCGAGCCGCAGTCCGAGCCGCCCTGGCACCAGCGGCTCTACGTCTATCGCGCCTACCTCGGGCGCCTGGAAGCCCGCATCCGGGGATTGTTCGCGAAGGAAAAGCCCGCAGCCAAGGACAACGCCGGCTGGAACGAGAACGCGGCGGCGCTGCAGGCGATCGCAGACATCGCGCGGCGCGAAAAGCTGCCCCTCGCTGTCGCGCTGCTGCCGCACACCTGGCACTTCGAGCGCCAGCGCCCGCTGTTCGCCCGCGTCGGCGCGTTGTGCCGGCAGCTGCAGCTCGCCTGCATCGACCTGCTCGAGCCGTTCATCGCGGGCGGGCTGGAGGAGTCGTCGCTGCGGCTCAACGCGCTCGACGCTCATCCGAACGAGAAGTACAACGCCGCCGCCGCCGCCGAGCTGGCGCCGCACCTCGAGCGCTTGATGAAAGAAATCGACGGCACAACTCCCAGGGCGCTGTAACTAGTCCTACCGGACTGGGCGCCTTCGACGACGTAATCCACTTAGCGAGCTATCGTTCCCGACCTATGAGACCCGAACTGCCTTCCAATCGCTCCTTCGGCTGGACCTTTACCGGAATCTTCGTCATCGCCGGCGCCTACGGGCTGTGGCAGGGCGGGGCCGCCCTGCCGTGGCTGCTCGCGCTGGCCGCCGTGACCGCGGTGGTGACGCTCACGCGCGAGACCTGGCTCACGCCGCTCAACCGCGCCTGGATGAAGCTGGGCGAGCTCATGGGGCGCGTGGTGAGCCCGATCGTGCTGGGCGTGATCTTCTTCGGCGTGTTCACCCCGACCGGCGTGGTGATGCGCCTGTTCGGGCGCGACGCGATGTGCCGGCGCTTCGAGCCCGGCGCGTCGAGCTACTGGGTGAAGCGCGACCCCCCGGGCCCGGCGGACGACAGCTACCGCAACATGTTCTAGCCATTCAGGGAAAAGGAGCAGGCCAATGGATTTCGTAATGCAAATGTGGCGCTTCCTCGGCGCGCGGCGCAAGTACTGGCTGCTGCCGATCATCGTCATCACCGTGGTGCTGGGCGGGCTGCTCGTCCTGGCGCAGGGCTCGGTCGTTGCGCCGTTCATCTACACGCTGTTCTGAGATGAAGATCCTCGGCATCTCGGCCTATTACCACGACAGCGCCGCCGCGCTGGTGGTGGACGGCAAGGTGGTGGCGGCGGCGCAGGAAGAGCGCTTCACGCGCAAGAAGCACGACTCGCGCTTCCCGCACAACGCCATCCGCTCCTGCCTGGAGATCGGCGGCGTGAAGCCCGGCCAGATCGATCAGGTGGCGTTCTACGACAAGCCGTTTCTCAAGTTCGAGCGGCTGCTGGAGACCTACCTGGCTTTCGCGCCGCGCGGCTTCGCTTCGTTCCGGGCCGCGCTGCCGGTGTGGGTCAAGGACAAGCTGTTCCAGCGCAACACGATCCTGAAGGAGCTGAAGGCGCTGTCCCCGCGGGTGAACTGGGAGCCGAAGCTGCTGTTCTCCGAGCACCACCTGTCGCATGCCGCGAGCGCCTTCTATCCCTCGCCGTTCGAGCGCGCCGCGGTGCTTACGATGGACGGGGTGGGCGAGTGGACCACCACCTCGCTCGCGCTGGGCGACGGGCGCGCGCTCAAGGTGACGCGCGAGATCCAGTTCCCGCACTCCCTGGGCCTGCTGTACTCGGCCTTCACCTATTACACCGGGTTCAAGGTCAACTCGGGCGAGTACAAGGTGATGGGGCTCGCACCCTACGGCGTGCCGCGCTACGCGCAGAAGATCCGCGAGCACCTCATCGACATCAAGGACGACGGCAGCTTCCGCCTGAACCTGGATTACTTCGAGTACTGCACCGGCCTCACCATGACCAACGAGCGCTTCGATGCCCTGTTCGGCGGACCGCGCCGCGCGCCGGAGGACCGGCTCACCCAGCGGGAGATGGACCTCGCCGCGTCGATCCAGGTGATTACCGAGGAGGTGGTGCTGAAGCTGGCGCAGGGCATCGCGAAAGAAACCGGCGAGCGCAACCTTTGCCTGGCAGGCGGCGTGGCGCTGAACTGCGTGGCCAACGGCAAGCTCCTGCGCAAGAAGTACTTCGACCGGCTGTGGCTGCAGCCGGCGGCGGGCGACGCGGGCGGCGCGCTCGGCGCCGCGCTGGTCGCCTATCACCTGCACAAGGGCGTGGAGCGCACGCCGAGCGCCGGCCTGGACGCGATGCAGGGCGGCTACCTCGGGCCCGAGTTCACGCTCGAGGACAATCAGCGGCGCCTGACCAAGGCGGGCGCGGT
>DATACE010000227.1:0-3367 GCA_036259215.1 Burkholderiales bacterium
GCCCTGGCCCAGGCGCAAGGCGTGTACGTCGGCGGCAGCATCGGCCAGGCGCAGGTGGATGGCTTCTGCGATTCGGAGCCGGGATTTACGGTCACATCTTGCGACGACAAGGACACCGGTTGGAAGTTGTTCCTGGGCTACCGGGTAAACCGCAACTTCGCCGTCGAGGCTTCGTACATGAACGCCGGCGAATTCGGCGGCACGGTAAGCACCATCTTCGGAACGGCCTCCGTGAAGGCGGACGCCACCGCGTGGGGCGCGGCAGCGCTGGGCATTTTCCCTGTATCCGAGCAGTTCGAGCTTTTTGGCAAGCTGGGATTCGTAAGAGGGGAAAGCGACGCCGATGTGGTGCTGGGCGGTACGCGGGTTACGGTCGGCGACAGCGGAACCGAGCTCGCCTACGGCCTCGGCGCCGTCTATAACATCAATCGCCATTTCGGCATTCGCGCCGAGTGGGAGAACATCAACGACGCGGATATCAGCCTGTTGTCGATCGGCATTCAGTACAAGTTTCAGTAACGGCTTCACAAGGCGGCCGGCGGAATGCCGGCCGTTCTTTTTTGTCTGGCAGAATGCCGGGGTGGCAGTGGAAACCGACCGGCTGATCTCCGGAAAACCTACCTCGGTGCAGGAAGAGCAGATCGAGCGCTCGCTGCGCCCTGGCACGCTCGCCGAGTACGTAGGACAGGAGAAGGTGCGCGGACAGCTGGAGATCTTCATCCAGGCCGCGCGCGGGCGCGGCGAAGCGCTCGACCACGTGCTGCTGTTCGGCCCGCCGGGACTGGGCAAGACCACCCTTGCGCACATCATCGCGCGCGAGATGGGCGTGAACCTGCGCCAGACGTCCGGTCCGGTGCTGGAGCGCCCGGGGGACCTCGCCGCCATCCTGACGAATCTCGAACCCCGGGATGTGCTGTTCATCGACGAGATCCACCGGTTGTCGCCTGTGGTGGAGGAAATCCTGTACCCGGCGCTCGAGGACTTCCAGATCGACATCATGATCGGCGAGGGGCCGGCGGCGCGCTCCATCAAGCTGGATCTGCCGCCATTCACGCTCGCCGGGGCCACCACGCGCGCCGGCATGCTGACCAACCCGCTGCGCGATCGCTTCGGCATCGTCGCGCGCCTGGAGTTCTACGGGCAGGACGATCTCGCCACCATCGTGCGCCGTTCGGCCGGGCTGCTGGAGGTGAAGCTGGAGGACGCCGGGGCGCTGGAGATTGCGCGGCGCTCGCGCGGCACGCCGCGCATCGCCAACCGCCTGCTGCGGCGCGTGCGCGACTACGCGCAGGTGAAGGCCGACGGCCGGGTGTCCAAGGCGGTGGCCGAAGCCGCGCTCAAGATGCTCGACGTGGATGCGCTCGGCCTGGACGTGATGGACCGCAAGCTGCTGCTCGCGCTGATCGAGAAGTTCGCGGGCGGGCCAGTCGGCCTGGACAACCTGGCGCACGCCATCGGCGAGGAAAGCGACACCATCGAGGACGTGCTCGAGCCGTACCTCATCCAGCAGGGCTATCTGCAGCGCACCCCGCGCGGCCGGGTGGCGACCCTGTCGACATACCGGCATTTCGGTATCGTCGCGCCCGCGGCGTCGAAGGACCTGCTGTCCGACAGCTGACCCTCCCGGTCCGCGTTTACTATCAGGACACCGATGCGGGCGGCGTGGTGTTCCATGCGCAGTATTTCGCGTTCATGGAGCGCACGCGCACCGAGATGCTCAATGCGCTGGGCATCGACCTCGCCCTTGTCGCCGACAGGCAACGCACCCTGTTCCTGGTTCGGGAGATCGCCGCGAAGTACCACCGGCCGGCGCGTCTCAACGACATGCTGAGCGTAAGCGCCGAAGTGGTTAGAATGGGCCGCGCGAGCCTCGTGTTCCGCCACCGGGTGGAGCGCGGGCAGGAGCTGCTGGTCGAAGCTGACGTGACGGTCGCCCTCGTGGACCGCGACCGCATGAAGCCCACCCGCATGCCGCAAGAACTCGAACGGGCCTTCAAATGAGCGTAACCCAAGACCTCGACATCTGGACGCTGGTGCTCAACGCCAGCTTCGTCGTCAAGGTGGTGATGATCCTGCTGCTGGCGGTTTCCTTCATGTCCTGGATGTTCATCTTCCAGAAGTGGTTCTCCATCCGGCGCGCCGGCCGGCAGACCGACAAGTTCGAGCGCGAGTTCTGGAGCGGCAACGACCTCAACGCGCTCTACCAGGGGGCGGTGAACAACCGCCACTCCATCGGCAGCCTGGAGCGCGTGTTCGAGGCCGGCTTCCGCGAGTTCGCCAAGCTGCGGGGCCAGCGCGGTACCGACCCGAGCGACATGGTAGACGGCGCGCGCCGCGCCATGCGCGCCACCTTCCAGCGCGAGATGGACTTCCTGGAGCGCCACCTGTCGTTCCTCGCCTCGACCCGCTCGGTGAGCCCGTACGTGGGCCTGTTGGGCACGGTGTGGGGCATCATGCATGCATTCCGCAGCCTGGCGAGCGTGCAGCAGGCGACGCTTGCCCAGGTCGCCCCGGGCATCGCCGAGGCGCTGGTTGCCACCGCGATCGGCCTGTTCGCCGCGATCCCCGCGGTGATCGCCTACAACAACTACTCGCACGACATCGAGCGCCTCGCCAACCGCTTCGAGAGCTTCATGGAGGAGTTCTCCAACATCCTTCACCGGCAGGCCGTCCGGTAGGCGATGGCCTCGCTGCACCGCAAGCGGGGCACCATGCACGAGATCAACGTCGTGCCCTACGTCGACGTGATGCTGGTGCTGCTGGTGATCTTCATGGTCACCGCGCCGCTCATCACGCCGCAGGTGATCGACCTGCCGACGGTCGGCAAAGCCAGCCAGCCGCGGGTGGTGCCGCTCGAGGTCTTCGTCAAGGCGGATCAGGGACTGGTGGTGCGCACGCGCGATGCGAGCGGCCGCATCCTGGAGGAGCGCAACCTCACGCGCGCGCAGCTTCCCGGGGTGATCAAGGCCGCGCGCGCGAAGTCGGCGGACCTGTCGGTGCTGGTCGGCGGCGACAAGAACGCGCGCTACGAGTCGGTGCTCCAGGTCATGGACGAATTGCGCAAGCACGGCATCCAAAAGGTGGGCTTGCAGGTCAAAGTAGCGCAGTGAGCGCGCTCTCCCACTTGCGCGAGCGGCGCGACTCGGCGCTGGGGCGCTCGATGGTGCTTGCTTTCCTGGTGCATGCCGTGCTCATCGGCGTGATGTTCTTCGGCGTGCGCTGGCAGAGCCGCCCGGGAGAGGCGGTCACCGTAGAGCTGTGGGACCCGCCGCCCCCGCCGCCGCGCATCGAGCCGAAGCCCGAGCCGAAACCCGAGCCCAAGCCGGAGCCCAAGCCGGAGCCGAAGCCCGAACCCAAGCCCGAGCCG